>LSTE01000060.1 GCA_001644445.1 Gammaproteobacteria bacterium SCGC AG-212-F23 | reverse complement strand
TATAAGCAATAATGAGAGGGTTGTATTCTTTGCTCGTTAATAGTTGGTCATTGGTATTAATGATATAAGCAAGTCTGTCACCATTGAAATTTCCTTTTGCGCCATTTACATTGGCAGCAGCTATTTGAGTGCGCAAATACTCAAGTGATAATCCATAAGCTGCAAGGCTATTGGGATTTGCTTGTATGCGTACTGCGGGACGTTGTCCGCCATTGATAGTCACTAAACCGACGCCTGATACCTCGGAAATTTTTGGTGAAAGTCGTGTGTCAGCAAAATCTTCTATTTGTGGTAAGGGAATGGAATGCGAGGTGAGTGCCAGTGTTAAAATCGGAGCATCTGCAGGATTTACTTTGTTATAAACAGGCGGTACAGGTAAATTGTTTGGTAAATAACTGGTTGCTGCATTGATGCCTGCTTGTACCTCTTGTTCAGCAACATCGAGCGGCATGTTTAAGGTAAATTGTAAAATAATAACAGATACACCGTTTGCGCTACTGGAATTCATTTGGTTTAATCCAGACATTTGACCAAATTGACGCTCAAGTGGTGCTGTGACAGACGAAGCCATAACATCTGGGCTTGCACCGGGTAAAAAAGTTGATACTTGAATTGTGGGATATTCTACTTGAGGTAATGAAGAGACAGGTAAAAATTGATAAGCGAGTATTCCTGCTAGTAATAACGCAAGCATAACTAAAGAAGTTGCAATAGGTCTTAACACAAAAGGACGTGATAAATTCATGCAAACAATTACCTTCTATTGTTATTCACTATAGTTATCTTAGAACCTGCGGTAAGACGATCAGTACCTTCTGTTACAACAGATTGACCAGGCGAAATGCCAGAACGGATTACCGTATTATTTCCAAAGGTGACATCGGTCGTGACGGGTTTGCTACTGACAGTATGATCTTCGTTGATTACAAATACATAAGTTGATTCAAGTGTGTGTTGAATTGCTTCAGTAGGAACAATTGTTGCATTGGCAAGTACATCAACTAGTAATGCCACATTGACGAATTGGTTGGGAAAAAGCATGTTATTTTCATTTTTAAAAATAGCTTTTAGTTTTACCGTTCCCGTTGTTGGATCTACTTGATTATCCATGGTTAAAAGTGTTCCTGTTGCAAGTAGACGATTTTGTTGTCTATCAAATGCTTGCACTAATAATGGTTTTCCTTTGTTGATAGCTCTTTGAATGCTTGGAATATTATCTTCAGGTAATGTAAACACAACGGTAATCGGATTCATCATATTAACGATAGCAATACCATTAGTATCTGAGGTTTGTACAAAATTACCTGGATCTACTAAACGTAATCCCACTCGGCCATCAATAGGCGAAGTAATACGCGTGTAGCTGAGATTGACTTCAGCGCTTTGTAATAAACCTTGGTCCAATAATATAGTACCTTCATCTTGACGAACTAATGCAGTTTGCGTATCTAATATTTGTTTTGCGACGGAATTTTGTCGCCAAAGCATTTGATAACGTTTCAAATCAATTTGTGCATTTGCAAGCAACGCAGTATCTCGTGCTAATTGTCCCTGATATTGGGTGTATTGCGCTTGATAAATTCTAGGATCAATCAGTGCTAATAAGTCGCCTGTTTTTACAATTTGTCCTTCACGAAAATTGACTTGTAATAATTGACCGTTGATTTGCGTGCGTATTGTTACGCTGTATATGGGTGTGACATTTCCTAACGCAGCGAGATAGATAGGAACATTAGTTGTTTTTGCTGTTGCAATGATCACAGGAACATTGGGTTTATGATTATTCAGTGATTTAAACAAATGAAACAAGCCGACGACTAATACAATGATAAAAAATGTGATGATCCAAAAGAACCAACCATTGTCGTGGCAAGTTTTATATGCATCCTGCAATTTTTTTTTAAGCCACTGGGGGTTGTACATTTCTTGCCCTTTAATATTGCCGCTTTTGACAGTATTTCCTGGGCACTATTGTACTAGAAATCTTAATGTTTTTAACCTAACTCTTAGATAAAAAAGATTGGATAATTATTTAATCATTATTAGCTATAATTAATAATTATTATACATTATTATTTTGTATAATTTAAAGTATAATCCGCAAATATTAAAAGATAGGGAATCGTTGTGCAAACCGAACTGACAGAAAAATTACCCGCAGGCATAAAATTTACAGCACTTCATACCAACCACGATCATCGTGGCTGGTTAACAGAAATTTATCGGGATGAATGGCAGCAGGAATTTAACCCTATACAGTGGAATGTGACTTATGCTCATGCAGGTGTGCTCCGCGGTGTGCATTTTCATGTGGATAGAGCTGATTATATTTTTATAGCCTCAGGTAAAATCCATGTCGGACTTTGTGATCTTCGATTGCATTCACCAACCAGAAAGCAAGGCTATATTGTCCCTATGGATGCTATTCATCCACATATTATGATTATTCCGGTAGGGATTGCCCATGGCATTTGGTTTGAAAAAGATAGCATTATTATGTATGGATTAGATAATTATTGGAACCCTCAACATGATTTCAGTTGTATTTGGAATGATCCCGAACTTAATATTCCTTGGCCAACACAATCAGCGATTCTTTCAGAGCGTGATGCTAGTGCGCCTTCTTATGATGAATTCATGAAAAATATTACCAGGCATGTATTATGAATTGTCTCACAAGAATTGGTTTGATTGGTTGTGGTCACTGGGGAAGATATATTTTACGCGATTTAAAAAGTTTAGGATGTCATGTCACTGTCGTCAGTCGATCAGAAAAAACTCGCGCCCATGCGCGTGAATATCATGCAGATAAAATTGTTCAGCAAATTGATGAGTTAAATCATATCGATGGTATTGTGATTGCGACACCTACAGCCACGCATTTTTCGGTAATTCAAAAAGCTGCTGCCTTATCTGTCCCCATTTTTGTTGAAAAACCCATGACAGCAAATTTACAAGATGCAGAATGGCTAGTTGAAAATTTAAGAGACCGATTATTCGTTATGCATAAGTGGCGATATCACAAAGGAGTACAACTGCTTGCAGATATTGCAAAAACACAAGAACTTGGCCAAGTTTTAGGGTTGCATACACATCGAATGAATTGGGGCAGTCGTTATGCAGATGTCGATATGATTTGGATATGTTTACCGCATGATTTATCGATTTCTTTAGAAATTTTGGGTTATATTCCAACTCCGCGTTCTGCCGTAGCCATTGAATGGGGCCATGAAACAGTTGAGTTAATCTCAGTGTCGGGTGAAAATCCGTGGAATGTGGTTGAAATATCCAGTGTTCGTCCTACTCTGAATCGTGAGATCCGTCTTGAATGTGAATATGGTGTTGCTGTACTAAAAGATGGTTACGATGATTATATTTCAATTTATCACAAAAAATACTGGAACCATGATTTAAAAAAACATACTGAAATCCGCCCATTTACTAATGAAATGCCGCTGTTGTGTGAATTGCGAGAATTTGTTGATTATTTACATGGCGGCGCTTTGCCAAAATCTGATGCCAAAGAAGGCTTGGCCGTGGTGCGTGCGATTACAGAAATACGTCGCCTAGCAGGGATAAAACATTCCGGTATTTTACCTATGTCGCACATGGAAATAAGTCAGTGAGTGAACCTCGTGTTAGTGTGGTCATTCCAACCTATAATTGGTCGAGCGCGTTAAATTTAAGTTTACAAAGCGTTATCGCACAAACGTTGCATGATATTGAAATTATTGTTGTGGGAGATGGTTGCACGGATGATTCAGAAAGTGTAGTGAAAAAATTCAATGATCATAGAGTACGTTGGATTCATTTAAATAATAATTCTGGTAGCCAATCTGTTCCCAATAATAGAGGTATTCAAGAGGCAAAAAGTGAATTTATTGCTTACCTTGGCCATGATGATATCTGGCACCCAACACATTTAGAGACATTACTGACGACGCAGAGAGAAAAAAATGCGGATTATATTTTTTCAGGAATGATTTTATATGGACCACCGGATACAGATATTCGTTCTGTTGTCGGATTGCCTATTAAAAATATATTACAAAGAAATAATTTTATACCGCCTTCAACAGTCATGCATAAGAAAAATATGATTTCTCGAATCGGTGGATGGAAAGATCCACACACTGTTGGCTATCCCGTGGATTATGAATTTCAGCTTCGTGCTTGGGACCATGGAGAAATTTTTGCTAATACCGGACAGATTACTGCATTTAAATTTCCTGCTGCTTGGTGGCGAGATTCTTATAAAAAACGTGATGTTTCACGACAATTATTGTTATTAAAAAAAATGCAATCGGATATAAATTTTATAGAGAATGAAATAATAGCAGTAGCGCGCGCGATTAATAATCATTTATTTCATGTGAGTGATGTCATTAAGCCTGCAGAAAAAGGCCATTATTTTTCTGTTAATCGCTTGATTCGTGGCATTAAGGATCCTCAGCATGCAGGTAAAATTTCTGAAAATAGTTTGTTATTTACTATGAATATTGATTGTCATGCATTTGAATGGCATGAACTTGAAAAAAATCAAAATGAATTTTTTCGTTGGACTGGCCCACGTTCGGAATCTGTGGTTGATATTCCATACTGTGTTCTCTCTGATTTGATTATGAAAATTCATATTGTGTATGCTATTAACAATAGCACTCTGAATAATTTGCGAATATTGATTAATCACTATTCTATTAAATTCAATATGGCTGCTCACCCTAAGCAAGGTTGGTTATTAACCGCTAAAATACCTTATACAGTTGCAAATGCAGGCGCTAAAAATAATATTCGTTTACAATTCAAAGTGCCAAAAACGTTTTCACCATTTACATTAACCGCGAACCCTTTCGATCGAAGATATTTAGGTGTCGCAGTTGGTGATATTAAGGTGAAAAATACTTGGAGTTTTTTACGCTTTCTTCATAAATATCGCATGATCTTTTAACCAGAGAGAGAAACCAATTTTTCCATGGTCTGTGATTTTCTCAATACTATGGTTTAGTTTGCGCAATAACTCTGGGTTATTAGAGTCCACTACAAAAGCAAATTTTTCACCGTAATCTTTTTTAGCAATTGTTTTTACTTGAGGATCGATGGAGGCTTGATAATCATTGCCTATTTCACCTCGCGCAATGGCGTCGATTTTTCCTTGTTTTAAAGCAGGTAATAATTCAGATTCACTTGCATATTGTACAAAAACAGATAAATCTATAGTATTTTCTTTTGCACGTTGATGTGCAAATTCCTCTCCTGTTGTGCCGGGAACGACACCAATTTTTCTTCGGTTGTTTTTGAAGTCGTTATAAGAGCGAATAGATCCATTTTGATAATCTCTAGTCCTGATTAATAAGGATTGTTTAAAATGCGTAGTTGTTTTAGAAAAAACAGCACCTTGATCACGGCGATATTGCATGGGTGTCATGCCGCCAGCAGAAATATCACATAAGGTATTTTTTTGTGATGGTAATCGCCAAATTCCTTCATAATTTTTTTCAGGAATAAATCGAATTTTAACTCCTAATAATTTGGAAATTGCACGTAACATATCAGGTTCATAGCCTTCTCCTTTTGCATAGCTAACGGGTTTAAATTCGCTATAGGAACAAACTGTTAAAATTCCAGGTGTTTTAAGTGGAATGTTTGCAGTTTTAGCCGGTATTTTACTGGAAAAAACCAACAAAAGTAAAAAAGATATTGCTATGCTGTTTCTTAACATATTTTCTCCTAAAAAAACGCTGTAATTAAGAGAAAATATTAGCTAGCAATGATTAACAGGATAATGACGAATGGATTACAAAATATGTAATAATTATGTTAAGGGCAGATTCTTTAGAGTGAGGGCAACTGAATATAAACAGATGTACCAGAATTTACTTTACTTTGAATGTGTAATTTTCCACGATGCAAATCAATAATAGACTTAACAATGGCTAAACCTAAGCCTAAACCACCTGATTTTCCTGAGCGGGATGAATCAACGCGATAAAACCGATCAAATATTTTTGTTAAATGTTCTTCCGCAATCCCATCACCAGTGTCATGAATAGAAACTACCGCATGCTGATCAGTGGATTTGATCTCGATGAGGATTTCCCCGTTAGGTTTTGTATATTTCAAAGCATTTGTCAGAAGATTGTTAATAACACGCTTGAAAAGAGTAGGGTCAACAGAAACAATGGCATCGCCATGACATGTTAATTTAATTTGTCTTTCATCAGCTATGGCTTGGTAATAATCGCATAAATTTAAAATTTCGTTTCTTGCATTGATGGCTTCTTTGTTTAAAGTGAGTTGACCATGGTCTGATCTAGCTAAAAATAATAAATTTTCAATGAGTTTTGATAAATGCTGGTATTCATTCATGCTGGTTTCTAGCATATGTCGGTATTCATCAGAATATTGTTCTTTGGATAATGCAAGCTCCGTAATTCCTCTTAGATTATGAATAGGTGTTCTTAACTCATGTGCGATGTCAGAAGAAAATTGAGAAAGCTGATCGAATGATCCTTGAATACGATCTAACATAGTATTGAATTTTTTGCCTAGACTGATCAATTCTTTTGGCCATTCGTTAAGATTAATGCGATCATGTAAGGAGTCTGCGGTAATTTGTTCCATTTTACGTTCAAATTCTTTTAAACGATTTAAGCCTTTTCTTGCCATAAAATAGCCTAGAATAATTGCACTGAGTGCCCCGATCAATAATGTTATAATAATTTTTTCATAGCATTCTACGGTAACATGACTAGGTTGGATTTTATTAATTTCCTCTGTCATCTTCAAATAAGTGGGATATAAAAACAAGCCTATCGCGGACAATATTCCAATAGTCGATAAGCTATAAAATAACATTAGTTTTGTAACTAATGATAAAGGCTTGAATCGAAATAAATTAACGTTCTTCCAAAACATATCCTACTCCACGAACGCAATGAATTAATTTTTTATCAAACGGCTTATCCATTTTTTCACGCAATCGATTAATAGCAACATCGATGGCGTTGGTATCACTGTCAAAGTTGATGTCCCACACTTTTTCAGCAATATAGGTTCTTGATAATACTTCGCCTTTTTTATTTGCAAAAAGCGCGAGTAACATAAACTCTTTTGCGGTAAGCGTAATATAATTATTATTTCGCACTACCGTATGTGCTTGTGTATCCAGTTTCAAATCAGCAATTTGCAGAATATGGCTTGATTGCGGTTGTTTTCTTCGTAGTAAAGCACGAATTCTAGCCAGTAACTCAGAAAATGCAAATGGCTTTACTAGATAATCATCTGCTCCCAGCTCTAATCCTTTGACTCTATCATCAACAGTATCTTTTGCAGTAAGAAATAAAATAGGTGTGTTGGGATTTTTTTCTCGAATAATTTTAATTAAAGACCAACCATCCATCACAGGCAGCATGACATCTAAAATAATTACAGCATAGTCATTATTCGATGCTAAAAATAATCCTTCCTGCCCGTCATGAGCCACTTCTGGGACAAAATAATTTTCTTTTAATCCCTGGCTTAAATAATTAGCAGTAGTAATATTGTCTTCTACAAGTAAAACACGCATGAATATCTCGGGTGAAAAATTTATCTGTTGGACAGTATACCACACATTTGTCATCCCGAGGTGTGTTTTTCACACCGAGGGATCTCCTGCTTACAGGGAGATCCCTCGCTACGCTCGGGATGACACAAGTATGTACCTGGATCCCGCGGACAAGCCGCGGGACGACAGAATCAAATGAATTATGCAACAACGTCTTTTTAAAGGGGATTTGTCAACTACTTGATTTTTTTAGGTTGTACGCTAGCGTAGTAACGGTCAAAATCATAAGTAGGAGTACTGTAGTTACCACAGCGAATGTCAATTAAGACGGTTTTATTAAGATTCAGTGCTTTGGTAAAAGTAGGCGCTAATTCTTGGGGTTCTGTGACACAAAAACTGATTAAGCCTAAACCTTCCGCGATTTTTTTCCAGTCATGCGTAGGTAATTTTAAAAAGTTTTCTTCGTAAGCACCCATCATTTTTCCACGTAATTGTGGATTACCATGCGCACTGTTATGCATGAGTAATATGATAATAGGAATATTATAACGAGCCGCAGTTTGAATTTCGAGACCATGCATTAACAAACTTCCATCACCGGTCAGTGCTACAACAGGCGAATTTGGATTAGCTAATTTACCGCCGATAGCAGCAGCCACTGACCATCCCATAGGACTCATATATTTTACGGGTGAAAAAAATGTACGCGGGAAAAAACTTTTCCAATAGTGCGACACAATAAAACTTCCAGCACCTTCGCCGCTGAAAATAATTGTTTCTTTTGGCATCACTTTTTGTAATTCATTAGCAATACGAGCAGGATGAATAGGAATCATCTCACTCGTATAATTTTCTAAATCATAATATCGATCAATATTAAAAATAATTTTCTCAAGCCAAAGACGTCGTTTCTCTGTAGTTTCATAAATGTCTTGACTATTATTTTGTATTAAAAAATCTAAAAATGTTTTAGCATCGCCTAAAACAAATAGATCAGGATGATAATTAGGAAATGGCGAAGCTTCATCAATATCATTAATGATTAATGTTTTCTTAGGTAAAAGATCATCTGTCCACGTTAAAGTATCAGGCTGATGCAAGCGTGCTCCAATAACAATGAGTGCATCTAAATCTTGGCGAAGTACTACATCATGAGCGCGCTTATTGCCATACCAACCAAATACGCCTAATGACAATGGATGGTCTTCTGGAATAACACCTTTTGCAGTGAGTGTTGTTGCAACAGGAATAGAAAAAGTTTCTGCGAATTTAATTAAGCTTGACGCGGCATTAGAATGTACTACACCTGTGCCTGCGAGAATGGCAATTTTGCTGCATGATTTTAATTTTTGACTGACTTGATTTGCCGTAGCATGATCTAAAAAACGCGGAAAATACAATGATTCCGACATAGGCTGATATTTAAATGTAGATTCTGTGTTTGCTATATTGCTTGGAATAGATAAATTGACAGGCCCGCGATTACAATAAGATAACATTTTTCGTAACAATAATTGCATTTGATATTCAATTAAATTAGGGTCGTTAACTGTCGCTTTTTGGCTGAGTAATGGTAGGGTAAACGCAGCATCGTTGAGAAATTCGCTACTAGAATCTTGGAATGTTCCTCGCCCCGCCAAATATGTTTTTATTTCGCCTGTTAGAGTAAATACAGGAATGTGGTCTGTGTGGGCAAGCGCAATGGCAGTCAGCATATTAGTAATGCCAGGCCCGCCTATTCCTATGGCTACACCAAATCGTCCGCTAACGCGTGAATAACCATCTGCCATAAATGCAGCACCACCTTCATGACATGCAACAATAGGAGTAACCTCAGCAATGTTTTTAAAAGCAGACATAAACGGATCAACATGTACACCAGGAACCATAAATACATGGCTAATTTTTTCAGTGCGAAAAACATCTAGGATAAATTCGGATAATTTCATATGATTGTTTCATCCTTGATTAATCTATAATAGTAGATTAGCATAATAATCAAGAACATGCTTAGTTAAATTTTAAAAAGGAACGGGTTTCATGGAAGAAAAATACACAACGTGTAGCCCTGTTTCCCAACCTATAGCTTGGTTAATTTGGGCTTTCGTTACCTTGTTTTATTTCTATGAGTATTTCTTACGTACTGCACCTTCTGTGATGGAAAATGAATTGAGTCATTTTTTCAGTATTTCTGCGGCTGGATTGGGTTCATTAATAGGCGCTTATTATTATACTTATGCACCGTTACAAATTGTTGCGGGTGTCGCAATGGATCGTTATGGCGGACGCAAAGTTGTACCATTGGCTGTTTTGCTTTGCGCAATCGGTTCGTGGCTGTTTACTATGCCAAATTTAGGAATAGCTTTGTTGGGGCGCATGTTAATTGGTGCAGGTTCGGCTTGTGGATTTATCAGTGTGATTTTTATCGCGACGAATTGGATTCCTAGACAACACTTGGCATTGCTCACAGGTCTCACGCAAACATTGGGTATGTTAGGTGCAATTCTCGGTCAGAAATATGTTGTTTTATTGATGCAACATCATGTTTGGCAAACAGTTTGGCTGCAATGTGTAGTTGCTGGGATTGGTTTGGCAATCATTTTATTTTTTATTATTCCTAAACGTCCTGTGCACGTGCAACAACGTATTAAGGCGCAAGGGTATGCCCATGTTTTACAGAATCTTAAATTAGTAGTTTGCAATAAACAAACGTGGTTAGCGGGTATTTTTGGAGGTTGTATATTTTTGCCAACCACTGTGTTAGCCATGATATGGGCCGTGCCATTTTTTGAGAGTGCTTATCATTTGTCTTTACAAAAAGTGACTAGCCTTACTTCTATATTATTTATTGGTTGGATTATTGGCTCGCCATTAATGGGCTTTATTTCTGATCGTTTGGGCAGCCGTAAATATGTCATGGTTTTAGGAGTATTGCTTACATTTTTATGTGTGCTAGCGATAGTGTATATACCCAATTTACCCTATTATTTACTGCTGGCTTTAATGTTTTTAATCGGTATTTTTTCTGGTACTGAGTTAGTTGCTATTGCGTTTACGTGTGAAGCCAATCCGATTTTTGCTAAAGGTGCTGCCATAGGGATTACCAATTTTATTATTTTTACATTTAGTGCGATTTTATCGCCGCTAGTAGGTGTTTTGTTAAATCGGATTACTGGAGCTCATGCGCTTATCACTGCGCAGGATTATCAATTATCCTTTTTGATCATTCCAGTATGTTTGCTTTTGGCATTAATATGTATTTTATATGCAACAGAACCCGAAGCAAAACAAGATATTTTGAGTATGGAACACTAATATGAACGATGACGAAAAAACTCGAGACTACAATAAAGCAGTTGCAGCGTTTGCAAAACGTTATCTTCCCTATAAACAACCATTGTTAAAGACGATAGAAAATTTTTCGCCGGAACTTGCAGATGTGGTTATTCGACATGGGTTATATGAAATCTGGGAGGAAATGACCCCTCTTTTGAGTTATCGAGATAAAGAAATTGCCACGTTAGCCGCACTCATTACTGACAACACAGTGATGAAAGAAATTACCGCCCATACTGAAAATTGTTTAATTCAAGGCATGAGTAAGAAAGAAGTTCTAGAAATATTAACTGTACTCACTTTGTATATTGGTGTACCAAAAATAATTAATGTGATGGATGCGGTCAAACAAGCATTTGAAAACTACGATCAACATATTAAAAACAAGGGATGAATATCATGAAAAAAATATTTTTTGTATTAATTTTACAATGTTTTATTTCTGCAGTTAGCGCGGCAGAAGATACAAACGCAGAAAAAGGCATAACCCCCAATATTTCTGATCATTATCAAGCGCAACCGGTGGTGTATCATTTTGAAAAAATGCCGGTCGAGAATATGAATAGCGGCATTAGTCGACAATATCTATACGGAGCGCAATCGCAAATTGTAAAGTGGTATTTTAAGAAAGGTTCAGAAGTTCCTATGCATCACCATGTGAATGAGCAAATCACCTGGATTGTTTCTGGTGCAGTTAATGTTTATTCGCAGGGCAAGGTATTTGTAGTGAAGGCGGGTGATGTGATTATTATACCATCCAATGTTCCCCATCGTTTTGTTGCATTAGAGGATACTATTGATATCGATTACTTTACTCCTGCACGACAAGATTGGATTGATAATACTGCGGCTTATATAAAGAAATAGCGATGTCGATTATTATCTTGCTCTGTATCTTGCGAAAGAAGCATCGCCCCATTTTTTATAATAGACACGGCCATCGGCAAGTTTATTGTCGGCATAGCGTGCATCTTTTGTGAGTTCTGATGTTGAGTGAATAACGATATTGTCACTGCAGGAATAAAAAAGAGCGAAGGTGAAGCGTTCGATATTGTCTTTGGCTTTTTTTACTAAATGTTTTGTAGCGCGAATATGATCATTCATAATGAGTTGGCCGAATTCACCCACTTGAAAAAATAAGATAGATTTATCTGCGGCATCGACCTTTATAAATTCTTTGCTATTTGTTGGCATAATGTATAAGCCGGATTCTTTAGGTTCTTCAACTTCTTCGCCATTTTTAAAATAATACGCGGGAGCAAGTCCTGTGAAAACACCATGATCGAAATGAGCGCCACACCAATTGGGATTATGTGCATGGGTATCATTTTCTTTTTGATAATGTAGCATTCTTCCGTAACCAGCCAATTCATGGTGTGGAATGCCAATGCTGTCGTTAATTCCAATAAAATTAAGAAGATGTTTTCCAGTTTCGAAAATCAATTTTCCTAATGCTAAATAAGGTGTTTTTAAATCAATTTCGCGAGGCCATTTATTTTGCGGTTGGTCAGGAACGAATGCATAATAAGATATTTTTTTATCGTCAATTTGCCAATCGCCATTTTGATCTTTAAACCATTCCGCACCTTGTTCATAACCTTCAGTATCGCCTGCATCGCGATCGGGTGCGTATTGTTCTTTGATATTTTTACTGAGTGAAGAAAATTGTCTAGCAGCATTGATGTAATCACGATTTGTTTCAACAAAGCGAGGAACATCACGGATACCAATAATACCGCTTTCAAAAAGCGCTTTCTTGGCTTTGTTGACAATAGCAGTATTGGCAGAATCTATTAAGTCGTTGTGAGAAATAATCTCAAGTTTCATAAGCCTCCTAAGATGCCCATAATTAACGATTCGATATTGTAAATTCCTTTATATATAGTGTCCATCCGTATTTTGTACGGGATACCGTGGTAGTCTCCATGCTGATTGCATATCTTTATAAATCTGCATTGGAAATATCACAATCACAGGATGTTGATTAGGGCGCAACCAAGCAAGTGTTTGTTTTAAATTAGATTCTTCCATTGCAATACAGCCCGCGGTTCCTGACGTTGGGTTTTTCCAAATGTGCATGAAAATACATGAACCAGCACCGGGCACTACTGGTGTAGTATTGTATTGAATCATAGCACCTAATTTATATTGAGGAACTTGGCGCATATGTTCGCCTGAATTCCAATCTTTTTGCGTAACCTTAGAGCCATCAATTAATTGGTTGTAGTAAATTGATTTAACATCATCGACGCAAACACTCGTGTTAGTTAACAGAAAATAATCTGCTTTTTGATGATACTGTTTTGCAAAACCAAAAATGGGTTTGATTGCATAAACACCTACCGGAGTAAGACCATCGCCTTCATGCTTGATTGCAGTTTGATCATGGAGATAGCTAATACGTGGATCCCAGCCTAAACCATGTTTGCCAACCACTATTGCAATAGATTTACCAACAGCTTTCCATGAAGCATGGGTTGAATCACGTGTAAATCGTTGTAGTTGGCCATTAATCGCATTCCAACTTGGTGTTGATACCACAATAAGCTGATAGCTATTTGACAATAATTGTTGCGGGGTAGGCGCGGCAAAACAGTAAAGTGGGGCAAAAAACATGAATACAATGATAATAATTCTCATGCTGCAATTAATGTCCGTATGTTTGTTCGATAGTATATGGCGCTATTGTGGCGCGATTTATAAAACTGTGCCACTTATTAGGTATCTCTCTTTCTAACTTGTTGTAATATATCAGTTTTTTCAAACTAAATTGTTCCAAGATAAGCTAAAGACATAGAAAATCAGACTTGTTAGCTGCAATTAGTGGCCATAATACATATCATTATTTTTATAGATAATGTACCATGGTATGCGGAATTAGCCAGTTTATTGGCTAAGTGAGATGTTTATAGTTATTTTTAATTAAATTTGAGGTGTTTTATATGGCAGCACGTGAGAAAGGGACTGTTAAATGGTTCAATGATAGTAAGGGATTTGGGTTTATTCAACGCGAAAAAGGCGAAGATGTTTTTGTTCATTTTAATGCCATTAATAGTAGTGGCTATAAATCTTTGAAAGAAGGACAAGCTGTAGAGTTTACAGTGACCCAAGGCAAGAAAGGCCCACAAGCTGAAGATGTTACTGTTATTAATTAATAGTCGTTAAATACAGGGTCAAATCACGACAAATGTCAGTGGTTTGGCTCTGTTTTTTTGTGTCATGTTGCTTTCCTTATATTTTGACAAAAGTTTTATTCCGGTAAAGTAGAGTTAACTACCAACCAAAAACCAGCATAGTTTAATACATAGAGTAGTGAAGCATTTTTCAAAGAAAGACTAACTAAAAGGAATTTTAATGTCTAATCCACTCAATGAAGTTGCTTACTGTGTTGAGTATTTCTACGCAAAACCAGGGTTTCGTGATCAACTCGTCCAATCTTTATTAAAACTTGTCGAACCAACACGAGCCGAACCCGGATGTTTGCAGTATGATTTGCTTCAAGACCAAAAAGATGAAAATCTTATTATATTATTAGTTAAATTTAAAAATATAGAGTTGATGAATAAACATGAACACCAAGCTTTTGTTAAAGCGTTTGCAGAAAATGAAATGAAAAAATATTGTGAAAAATTAATTTGGAATGATGCGTTAGGAATCTCAAAATGATAAATGATCACTTGCAAAATGGCGATAAACCATTTATTTATTAATGACAAATGTTTTTAGAAACACTGATAACGAATATATCAAATATAGAGAAACAGACGGATTAGTTACCATTTTAGATGTGTTTATATGTGATCCTGTGCCACATCATATTATGAAACTTAATTTAACAAATGGATATTAGAGGATATTTAAGATGAATCGTTCTATTCGCATTTTATTTAAAATTATTTTTTTATTTATTGCTATCGGGTCTACTTTAGTATTTGCTGAAAATAGTACCCGTGTGCCTATTCTGACGTATCATAATTTTAATCCGACTATCCCAGGAAGCATGTCAATTACACCTGAAAAATTTGCAACACAACTCAAGTGGCTTAAAGAAAATGGTTATACAGTTATTCCTCTTAAAGATTTAGTCAGTTATCTGCAGGGAAAAGACATATCATTACCCGCAAAAGCTGTGGTAATCACAGCAGATGATGGTTGGGAATCTGTTTATACTTATATGTTGCCGCTAGTGCGTAAATACAATATTCCTGTTACATTATTCATCTATCCGTTGACTATTTCTCATGGCGCTCATGCATTAACATGGGAACAACTAAAAGAATTACAAAAAACAGGATTATTTGATATTCAAGACCATACATATTGGCATCCTAATTTTAAACAAGAAAAAAGAAGACTTTCAGTCAGTGAGTATCAGAAATTAGTTCACGTCCAGCTTTTTACCTCTAAAAAAATCTTGGAAGACAAGCTCGGAACAAAAGTAACTCTATTAGCATGGCCTTATGGTATTTATGATGATTATCTAGAGCAAGAAGCAGCAAAAGCCGGCTACATCATGGCTTTTAGTATTGATGATCGTCATACAGCGAGATCAGAAAATCCAATGGCGCAACCACGTTATATGATAGTAGGCGCACAAAGTATGAAAACATTTGCAGTTATTATGAATGTCCCAGTTCAGATTAAAAAGAACAAAGTTAAATGAATTGATAATTAAGATTTCTCATTATGACTATTTATTCTGAAAATTATGAAAATACAGCGCAACAGATTATAGACCATGTCGGTATGTCTATAGTTATCGGCGTTCCTTTAGGCATTGGCAAACCGATTGGCTTATTAAATGCTTTATATAAAATTTCTGAAAATGATTCATCTATTAAACTGACTATTGTCACAGCGCTTACATTGGCTAGACCTGTATTTACCAATGATTTAGAAGAGCGATTTGCAGGACCTATCGTTGACAGAGTACTTCAAGATTATGAAGATCCTCTCTATGAAAAAGCCAGGAAATTGCAAAAATTGCCTGACAATATACAAGTAGTCGAATTTTTTTTTACCCCAGGCAATTATTTAAATAATCATTATGCGCAACAAAATTATGTTTGCAGTAGCTATAGCAATGTTATTCACGATTTAGAACCTTACGGAATCAACGTCTTAGCCCAGCAAGTTGCGCATGCAACGACGGGTTCATCGTCTTATAGTTTAAGCTGTAATACGGATTTGTTTCATGGCGTTGTACGCCAACTCAAGCAATCTGAAACTAATAACAAAAAAATTGCTATTATTGGTGAGGTAAATTTAAAATTGCCTTTTATGCTTGGCAAAGATGCAATTGTTACATCGGAAGATTTTACTCATATTGTTGATACAGGCTATTATAAAACACTGTTTTCAATTCCTAATGAAGAACTGTCAATACAAGATCATTTGATAGGATTATATGCCAGTTGTTTAGTGAAGGATGATAGCTGCATACAAATTGGCATTGGAAAATTGAGTAATGCGGTGAGTAGTGCATTAATCATGCGTCATCGTGAAAATAAGCAATACCAAGATTTATTAAAAAAATTTGCTGTACACGAAAAATTTGGAAAAATCCTACGGTCTACAGGGGAATTTGGTAATTTCGACAAAGGATTGTACGCATCCACAGAAATGTTAAGCGATGGCTATCTTCATCTTTACAACGAAGGTGTTTTAAAAAAACAAGTATATGACCATGCCGGACTGCAACGACTTTTAAACTTACAAAAAATAAATGAAATAGTAACGCCAGAATTGATTGATACTTTAATAGAAAATAAAATTATTAATTTAAAATTAACTATGGATGATGTAGCATTTTTGTTAGATTTTGGAATTTTTCGCCCAGAAATTCATTATAGTTCGGGAAGCTTGATTCTATCTTCTGGGGAATCCATAGCAGCTGATTTATCTAATCCATCTACAAAGAAGAAAATATTAGATAATTGTCTTGGCGATAAATTAAAAACAGGCACTATTATTCACGCTGCTTTTTTTCTTGGCAGTGCCGAATTTTACAAACAATTACATA
The DNA here is from genome assembly GCA_001644445.1 of Gammaproteobacteria bacterium SCGC AG-212-F23. GTDB lineage: Bacteria > Pseudomonadota > Gammaproteobacteria > DSM-16500 > DSM-16500 > SCGC-AG-212-F23. Next base: position 33,514 of record LSTE01000060.1, on the reverse strand, counting down.
ATATGTCATCTTCTGAATTACAACATATTACAATGACTGCAATATCTAGAACTAATACCGTTTCTTGGTCGCAGGAATTGTCGCAGTTACAACGTCAACACGCTAGATTTATTAACTCGGCAATGATGATAACATTAGGCGGAGCTATTATCTCAGATACGTTAGAGAATTTACAAGAGGTGAGTGGTGTAGGCGGACAATTTGATTTTGTTAATATGGCGCATCAATTGGAAGGCGCGAGATCTATTATTATTTGCCGTAGTGTGAGGAAACATAAAAATAAACTGAAATCAAATATTGTCTGGGATTTTCCCAGTCAAACTATTCCTCGTTATTTACGTGATATTGTGGTGACAGAATATGGAATTGCTGATTGCAGAAGCAAAACCGACTCTGAAGTGATCAAGTCAATTTTGAATATCACTGATTCACGTTTTCAAAACGATTTGCTTGTAAAAGCTAAAAAATATGGGAAATTACCCAAAAATTACCAAATTCCAGCATGTTTTCGTAACAATACATCAGAGCATATTGAATCTCATATGCGTAGTCTTGTTAAGAAGAGTTTATTAAAAGCTTATCCATTCGGCAGTGATTTAACAAATGAAGAACAAACATTACAATCAGCGCTGATTTTTATTAAAAATCACAATAAATGTAGTTTTATTGTATTGCTATGTAGAGCCATGTTGTTTTTGGCTAATGATAACCAATATAATTCTTATTTAATAAGAATGAATTTACAGCACCCAAAAAATATAAAAGAGCATATCTATAAGAAATTAGTAAAATATTCACTATATAAACAAATGAAATACAGATTATACTCGTTATAATAGCAATTAATATAATGCAATAAGTGCTAAGAAGATATATGGCTATTCACAATATAGAAATCGCAAATATATTTAATAAACTTGCTAATTTGTTAGAAATAGCAAATGAAAATCCTTTTCGTATTCGTGCTTATCGTAATGCCGCGCGCGTTATTGGTGGATTATCGCATAACGCAGCAGATCTTGTTGAAGATGGCGGTGACTTAACAGGGCTTCCTGGTATTGGTAAAGATCTTGCAGAAAAAATTAGAATTATTGTTAAAACAGGTGAATTACCTCTACTAAAAAAAATGGAAAAACGGGTTCCACCTGTATTAAACGAACTTTTAAAAATTGAAGGACTAGGGCCCAAACGCGTTCAATTATTACATAAAAAACTTGGTATTCAAAATTTAAACGATCTGAAAAAATGCATTGAATCAGGTAAGCTACGTAAGCTTAGAGGATTTGGTGAAAAAGCCGAACAGAAAATTCTTAGTGGTATGCAACATATTAGGGAATACTCGCAACGTGTCAAATTAGTAGATGCAATAACTATAGAAAGAAGCATCATACAATATTTAAAAAAATCTAAGTATGTTAAAAAAGTAGAATGTGCAGGTAGTTTTAGACGTAGAAAAGAAACTGTCGGTGATCTTGATATTGTAGTTGCATCGAGCGATACTAAAAAATCTATAGAATATTTCGTCCGTTTTGATGAAATTGCAACTGTAGTTTCACAGGGAAACACACGCTCAACAGTTCGTTTACATTCCGGTATTCAAGTTGATTTACGCTCTGTACCACTAGAGAGTTATGGTGCGGCATTACTTTATTTTACAGGATCTAAAGCACATAGTATCGCTATTCGTAAACTTGCGCAGAAGAAAAATCTTAAGCTAAATGAATATGGTATTTATAAAGGTAACAAAAAAGTTGCTGGAAAAACTGAAGAAGAGATGTATCGTCAAATTGGTTTAGCATACATAGAGCCAGAAATACGCGAAGATCGAGGTGAAATTGAATTAGCTAGAAAACACCAACTGCCTCGTTTGATTACATTAAAAGATATACGCGGAGATTTACATTGTCATACAAACGCAACTGATGGTGATGCAAGCATTGAAATGATGGCTCAAAAAGCTCAAGAATTAGGTTATCAATATATTGCAATTACTGATCACTCAAAACATTTAGCGATGGCGCATGGTTTAAATGAAAAAAGATTGTTTGCTCAAATCAAATTAATTGATAAATTAAATTCAAAGCTAAAAAATATTGTAATATTAAAGTCGATTGAAGTTGATATTTTAGAGGATGGTTCTTTAGATTTACCAAAAAATATATTAAAAGAACTAGATTTCACAGTCTGTTCAATTCACTCAAAATTCAATTTGAATTCGAAAAAACAAACAGGGCGTATAATCCGCGCTATGGATAATCCATTTTTTAATATTCTTGCTCATCCTACAGGACGCTTAATTAATCAGAGAGAGCCCTATGAAATTGATCTTGAAAAAATTATGGAAAGTGCAAAAGAGCGAAATTGTATTTTAGAATTGAATGCTCAACCAGAACGCATGGATATGGATGATATTCATTGCAAGATCGCCAAAGAATTACGATTAAAAATGGCTATTTCCTCAGATGCCCATAGCAAATCACAAATGGACTATATCAAGTTTGGTGTTTATCAAGCGCGTCGAGGTTGGTTAGAGGCAACTGATGTAATAAATACCCGCACCGTTTCCGAATTAAAAAAGTTATTTCGACGAAGTTAGGAAATTATAAAGGGCAAACTATAGTGTAATAATAACAGTTAATATTTAAATTAATCACATTTGATTTTTTATACGTACAACCCTTGCTGTTAATGTATCAATTTTATCTGCGGTAAATAATAAATATGATATACTGGGTTAGTATAATTTTTTAAGGGGTTATTTATGCGTCGCCTATATAAAATGGGCTTGATAACCATTTTAAGTCTAAGTCTTTTTGCATGTAGCAAAATTACCCAGGAAAATTTCAATAAACTCAATAATAATATGTCTATTCAACAAGTAGTGGCCATTCTGGGAGAGCCTAGTTCTTCTGAGAGCGTCAATATTGCTGGGATATCAGGACAGCCGTATGGAAAAATAAAAATGCTCGAATAGAACTTCAATTTATCAATGATAAATTAATTGCTAAAACATTCAGCAAAAATGGAAAGGATGAAAATTACCAACCATAACTTCACCTGATTTTAAATTTCAAATAACCAGAATTTTAGATAAAATGAGTGCTCCCAGGGATTTACTATGTAAAACCAAATTCTTGAAGCCAAATCTGTTATTAAAATGTAATACGTAATACATAATATTACGTAATAATCAATCTTAGAGAAGACAAAAGTTATCATGAAAAATAATTTTATTATTTTATTCGGAGCTACGGTTATTTGCATGACGCAAGTCTGTATTGCCGATGAAACAAAAAGCACAATATCACCCATTGCTGTTATACCACCATCTACTGTAGACATTCATTCTGAGCCAGCACGGCGTGCGATGCCGGCACCATTTGACTCGATTTTCCCTAATAGCGAATATCTTGGGCCTACTATAGGTGTGCCTAATACGGATCCTATTTTTCCTGCGACAAAATTTTTATGGAAAGTACTACCAGTATTACAAAGTAATGACATTCGTGTTTATGGTTGGGTGAATCCATCGTATAATTACAGTACGTCAAAACAGTCAAATGCTCCGCTTTCCTATGATGTGGTTCCCAACCGCCCTGAACTTGATCAACTTGTGTTACGTATTGAACGTCAACCTAATACAGTGCAGACTGATTATGCTGACTGGGGTTTTCGATTATCAAATCTGTATGGTATCGATTATCGTTATACAATTGCACAAGGTTATTTCAGTAATCAATTACTACAAGAAAATAATATGTACGGGTACGATCCCGTAGAAGCGTATGCGCAATTTTATATTCCAAATCTTGCGGAAGGTATGGTAATCACTGCGGGACGTTATATCTCTCCCCCTGATATCGAAGCACAATTAGCACCTCAGAATTATTTGTTTACGCACTCATTGATGTTTACCTTTGATGCATATACACAAACAGGTATTAATGCAGCCATCAAATTAAATAACCAATGGACTATTCTATTAGGTGTGCATGCAGGCGATGATGTTGCACCGTGGGCTGCGGGCAAACATATACCAACTGGGCAAGCTATGGTACGCTGGGTTTCAAAAAATAATAATGATTCACTATGGGGTGGTGTTGATTCCTGGAATGGCGGCAGTTTTAAGGGTCATCATGATAATCTACAAGAATTTAATTTAACATGGACACATCGTTTTACCGAAAGTTTTTTTACCGCAACAGAGTCTTATTATATCTATCAAAAAAATTCTCCTATGGGCGGCACATGTATTTTTGGTCCTCCACGTTTTTTTGCTGGTGGTGGCGGATGTGGTACAATTATTCCTGGTATATCTTCTGAAATTGGATTTGTTAATTACACTGAATATAAATTTGCGCAAAAAGATTTTTTATCGTTGCGTACAGATTATCTAGATGATATCAATGGTGAACGCTCAGGCTTTGCGACAGCATATGCGAGCTTTACAGCAGGTGTTACCCATCAATTTACTAATCTCATCGAAATACGCCCAGAAATACGTTATGAACTCGCAACACGAGCAACACCTTATAACAATGGATTACGTCAAAACCAATTTACGGTAGCGACTGATCTCATTATGCGCTTTTAACGGGATACAGCACAATGAATTGAGCGCAACAACCCATGTCAACTCAGAAAAATTCATTCGTTTAGATAAGCTGCATATGTGCTCTAAAGCCGATTGACGTTCACCATTTAATTGGAAAGTTTTGGTGTTTTTGTTGAGGTCGTTATTGATGAAGTTGACGTTGATGCGGTGTTGTTTGAAGATACCGAACATAACCATTTCCGATACTGATTATAAGTTGCTTGCCCTATGTGGACATCTTTAATGCCCGAATGTAAATCCTTATCTGGTTGATAACATATGATGGCATCACTTGCTTCCTCCAACATACTGGGGGTCATATGAGTGAGAGTAGCGAATTCTTCAAGATGATTATCATATTCTTTTGCATCAAAAATAATATTATCAGTAGTTTTATCTCGCATTACTTTAGGAAAACATGAATCATAATAATAATTAGCAAGCCATAAACTGCCAGCAAGATAAAAAGCGATATATCGGGGATCTAATTTTTTTTGGTATGTTTTGAGATGAAAATCCAAATAATTGTTAAAATATATGTAAGCAGCAATAAAGGTATCTATCGTGATTCCTGCTGTTAATCCTAAGCCAAGATTATAAAGCATTTTTTTAACAGAATAAACAGTATCATCAAAAGGTTGTATTTTTTTTCGTATCCCTTTATCGAAATTATCAAAAAGAACACCACAATCTATGTCTTCATTAATAAATAGTTTTTCAAAATGATTTATATTAGCTTTCCATAAATTAAACGTATCATGATCAATGTAAAGATCATTATAAATAGCATCCAAATATCGAAATTGTAAATCAGCTAATCCTGAGCGAATACCAAGTATGTCTACTAGATTATAGCGTAATGCAACATCCTTATCGATTAAGGAGATTGCCAATGAACACGCTGTTGCAAACAAACGATGAAAGTTTAAAGGTGTTATGCGATAAGATGTGTGTTGATAATATCGTGACATATAAATTAATATTTGGATCAATAGATCAGGGGTAAGTAATTTTTCCATAGTATTATTATCTATAAGATAAGTATGGCATCGTTTTATATAGTCAGTAACAGACATTTCGCATTTATTTGCAATACGAAATACATCTTCTTGTATGGGCATGGATGCATTCTTTTCACATAGCATTTCAAGTTGCGCGGCAATCTGTTTGATGTCAGTAGGTAAATCTGCATCAGAATTTTCTGTGCTATGATTAAGATCAATTGTGGCGGAAACATTTGTCACATGAAGCTTTTGTTGAACTGCTGCTGTTGAAGAATTTTTTTCATCTTTTGATGAAGCGGGAGGAACATGTTTTGATTTTTTAGAAGGTGGGATATCACTTTCATCTGAAACTTCTCTCTCATGTTTTTTGCTAGATGATGTTGTATCTCTTGCTAACATTATGTGCACCCATATTCTGCGGTTTTTACTAAATGTATATTACTCTCAAATGCAAAATTTTCCAACTATCTGTCTGATATGAATGTTATTAATCTTTAATAACTATATAATTATATTGATTTAAATAATTCAACCATTTACTTACCATATAAAGGCGTATAATGACTCTTATCAGGGGGTGATTTTATGTCACTAACTACCGTTTTGTTAATTGTTCTAGTACTTATCTTACTGGGTGTTATTCCAACATGGCCTTATAGCCGAAGTTGGGGTTACTATCCTGGCGGTATTATAGGAACAATATTACTAATACTATTGATATTGTTTTTAATGGGTAGAATTTAATTCCTTTCAAGAAGGGGAGGTATTTTGTATGAAAATATTCTCACGAAGAGCTATGCTAATGCTATTTGCGGGCATATTAGTCACAGGTGTGATGAGTACAGCAAATTCTGAAGGAAGCTATATTGCTTTTGGCCCAGATGAGAACGATGGTGCTTACTATCCAAACCCATATAACTCTAGATACAACTATGAATATCACGAAGGATATTATAATAACAGAGAAGGAAACGATAATAGAGTGAAGTGTAATCGGGTATATAGAAATGAGAGATATAATGAATGCCGTCGATAAACTTGAATATATTTATCTTTTATGGCTAATACGTGACGCAAAAAAACAATATTATAGTTAATAATGGCACTCTTATTTTCTTGCAAATAAAAAATAAATTAAGTAAAATGCTATTTGTTTTTTTGCATACTTTATATCTTTTATATTCAATAAAAGGATTATTAACATGGAAAAAATTTACCGTCTCTCCATCATCGGAGAGGGAATCGATATAAAAGATATCAATGGTGCTAATTGAGCTGGATTAAAAGATTTCAAGGTTTTCTTTTATTGTTGTTATTGTTTCCGTTAATCGCCCGTGCCTCATTTATTGAATCCACCATGGGAGCTGCGGTTGTCAATGATGCCACTGCTACTTATTATAATCCCAGTGCTTTAGTATTGCTGAAAAACCCGCAAATAATAGCGCTGGGTTCATCTATTTATTTTCGTAGTCATTTTACAGGACAAGCCATACAATCAACAACGGGTTTTATGCAATCAGGTAATTCGAGTACACAGACTCATTATTTTTTGCCTTCATTTTATTTAGCGATGCCAGCGACAGATAAAATAACAGTTGGGTTAGCTGTGATATCGAATTTTTTTAATACTAGTATTGAAGAAAATTCAATTTTACGTTATGCACAATCTAGTAATAATGTTCAAGATATTGATTTAGTACCGGCTGTAGGTATTAAACTAAACAAAATTTTTTCGTTTGGTGCTGGAATAAATTTTTCATATGCTAGTTTTGTTTTGCAGCCTATATCAGGTTTCCCAAGCCTCAATATTCCCGATAGTCAAAGTCGTAATACATGCAATGGTACTGGTGTTGGTGGAGATATTGGTTTTTTAGTAAATCCGGCTGATACAACATTAATTGGATTTAATTATCGTAGCGCAGTGACATATTCATTAAATGGAAAAAGTATTCTCGCAAGCAACCCGGAAATCATTTCTGATCATTACGGTTATCATTTTTGGACACCGGCAAGGAGTGTGATTTCTGTTAATCAGTCTATCACATCTTCTTTAGGAGTTATTGGCACTATTCAACGTGTTCAATGGGATATATTTAAAGATATTAATATTCACGGGATTGTGACGCAAATTGGTTCTCGAGCAAGCATTTTAAATGCGGATGTGCCTTATCATTTACACAATACCTGGATTTTGACAATAGGCAGTCATTACCGCTTGACGCCTAAGTGGATAATCAGAGCAGCTGCTACTTATAATGAATCACCTGGTAATAGTAATTTCCAGATAACAACTGGCAATAGCATTATTGCAGGTGCCTCAATAGGGTATAAGATATGCAAAGATGTTATTGTTGATGGTAGCTATGCGCATGCTTTTATACAAAACGAATCTATCAATATTACAACTGGTAGTAATATGATTAAAGGTCTAAATAAAAGTTATTTAGATGCTGTATCGTTAAAAATAACTTTTAATTTTTGAAAGTCGTAAAAATGACAGCTATTTGACCTTTTTATCTGAATTTTTATTAAGCAAATACTATAAAATAATCTAAATTATAAGCAAAATCATCTATTAATATGGGTTCTATGATATAATGACTGTCTAGCTTATTGAAACAATTCTTAATGATTTAGATTCGTAAAAACCATAAAGGAGGAAAATATGAATCGGTCATCTCTTGAGTTATTAAATCCAAATAATTGTACAATAATATTGATTGATCATCAGCCACAAATGTTCTTTGGTGTGGAATCTGCAAATCGAGAAACCATTATTAATAATGTGGTTGCTCTTGCTAAAGCTGCAAAAATATTTAAAGTGCCCACTATATTGACCACAGTTGCTGCAAAGACATTTAGTGGTCCATTGATTCCGCAATTACAGACGGTTTTTCCTGATCAAAAACCGATTGATAGAACAAGCATGAATTCATGGGAAGATAAAAATTTTGTAGCAGCAGTCGAAAAAACCAAACGAAAAAAATTAGTCATAGCAGCACTTTGGACGGAAGTTTGTTTAGCATTTCCTGCAATTTCTGCTGTACAAGCAGGATATGAAGTCTATGCTGTAGTTGATGCATCAGGAGCTACTACGTTAGAAGCGCACAATACGGCAATTCAACGCATGATACAGGTGGGTGTTGTTCCTGTGACGTGGGTACAGGTTTTATGTGAATTACAACGTGATTGGGCGCGTCAAGAAACCTACGAAGCCGTTATGAATCTTGCTAAGGAGCATGCAGGTGCTTATGGTGCAGGAATTTTTTACGCGCAATCGATGATAGGCGGGCATGGTGGGTAATATTGACTGGAGGGATTATGAGTCCAGACATTATATTTTATAACGGGAAATTCAAAGGTGTGGGGACTTTTGATAAAAATATTTCAGCCGTTGCTATAATAAATAAACGTTTTCTAACATTTGGTTCAGATAAAAAAATACTTAATTTAAAAGCAAATTCTACAAAAATCATAGATCTAAAAGGAAAAATTGTTATACCTGGATTAAATGATTCTCATCTTCATCTCATCCGTGGTGGCTTAAATTTTAATATGGAATTACGGTGGGATGGAATAAGAAATTTAAACGATGCATTGTTCATGTTAAAAGAACAAGTTGCAAGAACTCCGCCGCCACAATGGGTCAGAGTAGTAGGTGGTTGGACAGAATTTCAATTTAAAGAAAAACGGTTACCTACACTTGATGAAATTAATGCAGTTTCCAAAGACACGCCTGTATTTATTTTGCATTTATATGATAGAGCATTGCTTAACAGAGCTGCACTGAGAGCCATTGGCTATGATAAAAACACCAAAGAAATGCCTGGTACCTCTATTCAACGGGATAAAGAAGGAAATCCTACGGGAATGTTAATTGCTTCTCCCAATGCAATTATTCTTTATTCAGCCTTAGCACAAGGACCAAAATTAAATAAAGAAGATCAAATCAATTCAACGATACATTTTATGCGTGAATTAAATCGACTAGGAGTTACCAGTGTTGTTGACGCAGGCGGAGGATTTCAAAACTATCCTGATGATTACGCGGTTATTGATCAGCTTAATCTAGAAGGTAAACTTACGATTAGAATAGCCTATAACTTATTTACTCAAAGACCCGGACATGAAATAGATGACTTTGAAAATTGGACAAATACAACAAAATATCAGCAAGGCAATGATTATTATCATCATAATGGCGCAGGAGAAATGTTAGTTTTTTCTGCTGCTGATTTTGAAGATTTTTTACAACCTCGTCCAGATTTATCACAAAATATGGAAAGTGAACTTGAGCCAGTAGTGCGACTACTCGCAAAAAATGCGTGGCCATTTAGGTTGCACGCTACGTATGATGAGTCTATTACTCGGGCACTCAATATTTATGAAAAAGTGAATGATGAAATTCCTATAAAAAATTTAAATTGGTTTTTTGATCATGCAGAAACTATTTCAGATCAATCTATTGAGAGAGTAAAAAATCTTGGTGGAGGAATTGCTATACAAAATAGAATGGCATTTCAAGGAGAGTATTTTATTGATCGATATGGAAAAGAAAAAACATTACATACTCCCCCAATTAAAAAAATAATAGATGCAGGAATTCCTGTAGGTATGGGAACTGATGCAACAAGAGTATCAAGTTACAATCCATGGCTGTGCCTTTATTGGCTAACAACAGGAAAATCAATGGGTGGAACGTCACTCTACGATGAACAAAATATTCTCTCTAGAGAAAAAGCTATTGAACTTTACACCAAAGGAAGTGCTTGGTTTTCAAATGAAGACAATGAGAAAGGTTCTTTTATTGAAAATCAATTAGCTGATTTTGCGGTTTTATCAAAAGATTTTTTTAATATTGCTGATGAAGAAATAAAAAATATTTATTCTATTATGACGGTTGTAGGTGGTGAAATAGTACATGCTGTTGACGAATTTTCTACTTATAATCCACCGTTGCCGCCCGTTAGCCCTGATTGGTCACCGATAAAATATTACGGTACCTATGATCGAAATAAGAGTATTATAGACCCGCATGCACATCAATTTAGTTGCCATATTCATCATGACAAACATCTATTCCAACCGAATTATGTTCTTGGATGTTATTGCTGGGCTTTTTAGCATATTAATCCAACACAAAAATTGATTAATTGAGGATGCGATGGTAACGTAATTCGTTATATAGAATGAGGTTGTATAACTTTAAATTTTTAACCGGTTTAATTACCATTATTTTCCTTTCTTTCAATGCAGAAATGAATTTGCATATCAGGTAATATAGACGGTCGTTTTTGTTGCTGTATAATTTTTAGAAACTGTAACCCTAAGCTTGATAATTGGAGAAAGTTATATGAAGGGATTTTTTACACTATTTTCACATTACATCTTAATGGTTCGTCGTAGCGTAGCCACAATGACCAAATCCCTAGCTTTTATTATGCTTTTGGTGACATATACTGCTAATGCATCCGAACCAGTACCAAGCATTGATATTCATAAAATTAAACCATCTGAACTTCTCACTGGCCCTTATAGTTATTATGTTCCTCCTTATAGCTATTATTATTTTCACCATATCGATAAATTAGATTTTAAACTTGACTGGATTCGACGTGCGGGCACCATATATCCATTAAAAGAACCCACGAAATCATTCACTCTAAATTACACATACAAAAATCATACGTATACATTGAATGACTACATGAAACGAAATGCTGTGACTGGGTTTCTTATTCTAAAAGATAATCAGATTATCTATGAACGATACTTTCACGGCGCAAATCAACATTCCCGATTTCTTACAAATTCAGTCGGGAAATCGGTGACATCAACACTTATTGGGATTGCAATTGAAGAAGGAAAGATAAAAAGTGTTAATGATCTCATCATAAAATATTTGCCAGAGCTGAGTGCAAGCGGTTTCAGTCGTGTTACAATTAAACAAGCTCTAGAAATGGCATCAGGTCTCGATTTGACTTATGATCCATATGATCTTAATTCTTCTACACTTCAATTTAATACATCTGCTCTTACCGGAGTGCCATCATTAACTAATTTACTCAAATCATTGAAAGCCAATCCAAAAATTGAACCAGGTACTCAATTTGACTACGAAAATGAGAATACCCAAGCACTAGGACTTGTTATCGAAAAGGCTGTTGGTATGCCTTTTAACAAATACTTAGAGCAAAAAATATGGAGTAAAATTGGTGCACAAAGTGATGCTTTCTTATTTCGAGCAAAAGCTCAACCAGATCAAGCTGCATATGGCGTATTAAATGCAACACTGCGGGATTATGGGCGTTTTGGTTTAATGATAATGAACAGGGGTTCACTGGGCGGAAATCGAGTGGTCGGATCATCATGGGTAACGGAGTCAACTACACCTGTAAAATTTGCTAAGCGTGCAGATGAAAATGAAGGTTTGGGTTACGGATATCAGTGGTGGATTTCTTCTAGTAATAGCGATCATGCTTTTAAAGCGTTGGGTATTTTTGGCCAAATTATATATATTAATCCAACAAAACATATCGTCATCGTTGAAACATCTTCCTGGCAAAAACCAGAAGATGATAAGCAATGGACAGAATCATCGAAGATAATGGATGCCATTGTTGCTGAAATTTCTCGTAAATAATTATTAAAAGTATCTCATCCAATGTTGGGAAGTAGGAGTACAAAATCACTGCAGTTGACGAAAAAAATTCTGTCGATTACCCAATCTTACCTAATAATTAAATAAGCCTTAAACTACAGCAGCATATAATTTTTTAAACGGTATTTTTTAACTGCCGATAAGGAAATTTACTGGAAGTATAATGGGCGATATTTGGGGTACATTCAAACATTAAATGCAACGCCCACGGCAACATCATCTGGATAGTATTTCATTATTTGTGCTATAATAGCATTATTAAACAACATAAAGATTATTTTATGCCGTCAAAAATAGAAGTTTACGCAAGTAGAACAGTCCAGTTAAATCTGGGTCAGAAAAAATGTTATGAGTTTTATTCTGTTTGGCCAAATAATACAATTAAATACGAAGAAATGGATTACAGAAATGGTGATAAGCTAACAACACATGGCTTATGTGCATGTTATGCTATAATTATCCATGATGCACAAAATAGACGCTTTTGGTTTATGCATATCACTCCAAGGGACTACAATATTCATTCTGCTGATTACAATGTATTAACTAAGAAATTTGATTCAGAAATTCCAGGGTTGGATAAAAATAATTCTATTGATGTTATTGTTGTTAGGCAAGACTTTAATGTTGCTCTGCGAGAATTAAAAAGCAATAGAGTTGAAGCAAGGATTAATTCTATTCGTACTATTACTCCAAATGCTACTGATTCAGAAGGTAATCCTGTAACAGGACTAAATTTGAAGTTGGATCTTGTTTTTGATCCTCAACTGAATACTTTAATTATTATGCCACAAGGATGTAAGGAAGAAGTGCATTCTAATATATTTCCTAATGTACTTCCTGTTATAAAATTTGATAAAAAGAGAAAACCAACACTCTTTCAAACTAATTCAGCCAAATCCACAAGAAAATTTGATGAGGCAAAAACACAGCGCCCTCTTCCCAGAAAGCAAATTAAATAGCGATTTATTTATACCAGTTCATTAATAAATTGCATAAGATAATTATTCTATTATCCATTGTATATTAAGAAAAGTAATGCGCTTAATGTATTATTTTCCAATCATTGTTAATTTTACAAAATTGGTAATTTGATTTACCTGGGACATGATGTGCTTCGTTGAATATGGTTAGATTTCTGCATTTTACACCGTTTTGTATAGTAGTATTGCTCGGGATAAAATAACCGTTTGCGCCTGTGTTGGGGTTACGCCATGTGATTTTTGTATTGTCTGATGCGGTGTTCAGTGTTTGCATCATAGTTTGTTGCATCATGCGGGTGTCTTCTGTGGTAAAATAATATATTGCAGAATAATCGAGAAAACTGGTGTTAAGAGCAATTGCTGTTTTGTTCAAAAGTATAAAAATTAAAATGAGCATTAGCTTTTTCATATATTATCTCCAAATTTTAGTTAAAATATTTTAATAGTATGGCCATAGGATTCGCGACATGCCACCTTTTGTTATCGGCATCCGGTGACCTCTGCTGAAATATAAAAGTTATTGCCGCCACGTTCTTTAATGTAATACATATTTTTATCTGCTGCTTTAAGCAAAATTTCCATGTCTTTTCCGTCATGAGGGAATACACTAATACCCATACTTGCGTGGATGGTTACTCGAAATCTATCATTAATAATGGGTGCTGCAATGATATTGCATACTTCTTTTGCCATTTTTTTTATCTCATCGAATTTGGTATCTTCGATAATTATAGTGAGTTCATCACCACCTAAACGCGAAATAGTATTATTTTTCAAATAAGATTTTAGGCGATTAACAATAATAACTAATACTTCATCTCCTACATCATGTCCATAGCAATCATTGACATTTTTAAAATTATCTAAGTCAATGTAAAACAAAGCGAGCTTTTTGTTTTGAGTTTGTGCACGTTTAAGTGAGATTTCAAATGTTTTATTAAACAAACTCCTGTTAGCTAGTTGAGTCAAGGGATCGTGCGTTGCCGCATCTTCGAGTTTGAAATTGATGATTTCTAATTCTTCTTTAGCTCCTGTTAGTTTTTGTAAAAGTCCTTCATTTTCAAAACGTAACATAAACGATTTACGAATAATCCCATGCGTTTTAAAAGATACTACTATGAGATATATTAAATAAACAGTGGCTGCCATATCAAATAATAGAGGAACAGTATGCACTAACAAGAAAAGATTTATGATGGTCGGCACCAACATGGTAACCACAAATACTAAAACAGCGATGATAGAAGGAGATAAGATAGGTACAGCACCCGCCGTTACTCCAGCAAAAATTAATAAAACTAACATCTGTTCTGCAGGTGTCGTAGGAAAAAGAATTGTGCCTACGATTGCCCAACTTAAAGCTGCTAAGAAAGCACCCAGCACAAATAAATAATGCCATGTAACATAATGCGTTTGACTGGTTTTATTTTTTAAATATATTTCAGAAAGTATTAAACGTAATGCAGAGATTATTAGAAATAGTAACGCCCAAGCATACAGTCCGAATGGTGTCGTAACATTCCAAAGACCTATAAAAATAAAAATCGCACACATCAACGATGCCAATAATGCAATTTTAGTCTGTTGATAAAGGGAAGTAAGTAGCTGAGTTTCGACTTTTTGTTTCAATAGCGAAGCAGAGACATTGTCAAAATCTGCCCCATGATGGTTCAGCTTAAAAATTTTTTTTAGATCCATAGTACTATATTAACATAACTGCCCTCACTCAGGGTTGATTTAATAGGAACCATGCTGACTATATATCAGTCGAAATTTTCCCTCTAGATAATATTTTGATAATCATCAAGTTGGCCCAAGTGAGGCTGCGTAAGGAGGCATCGAGGGGGGAAGCGAACTTGAGGTCAGTGATTTGTTTGTAGCACTCCCGACTGATGGAGAAACAGATGACGGAGTAAAAAATGCTGCACCATTTGTAGTTATTGAAGAAACGCCACTACTCGCTGTGCTAGTTGTTACTGATGTAACAGATGAAGTGCTACTATTCGGAGCCAAAGAAATGGCGAACGATGAAGCATATATAGGATTAATGGCATAGTGATAATGATTTTCGCTTCCTTTAATCCCTGAATGAATTAAGTAAATAGGTTCACCTTTTTTCTGTCCATAGGACAGTTTACTTTGTTCTAGTTTATTATCAGGTAAATATCGGTAGGCCAAAATTTCTTTCCCCAATATATTCGCCATCGCAACAATTTCGTGTTCACTACCGGGAAAAGAAGGTTCTAATATTTTTTTAACATAGGTAGGAAAATCACATTCAACATCTATTGCAGGTTCAAAGACAGCTCTATTAGCTTCAATCTGTTTAGATATTTTTACTCTAAAATAATTGTTAACAAGATCTTTTAAATGTAAAGAAGCCCATTCAGTATCTCCTTTATATCCATTTAATGCAGCAAGCAACGGGGCACTATCTGGAGGCACCAGATCACTGCTTGCAAATAAATCGTTATAACATTTTTGAAATGCACCTTTAGGATTATTATTTTTTTCGTCATAACGAGCTTGTAAAAGAGCACTCAGTGCGACTGAATAAAACAAACAAGCGCCATCCGAGGGAGCGTCTACTTCTATATAAGAAGTATTCTTGCCTGGTATTTGACAAGTTGCCGGATACGTCTTTGAATTTGCTAGAACCATTTGTTCTGTTAAAAAAGAAGCTTCAGTTGTTTCGAGAACCCTATCAATTTCTGTAACGCTTGGAGTAAGATCATTTGCAGGTTTAGACACATCAAAGTGAACATATATATCCACGTTATATGCTTGAGTATTATCGGCAGAAGGTTTTAAATATAAACTTTCAAGTTTTTGAACAATAGGAATCTGACTACTTTCATTTTCGCCCTGTTTCATTGTTAGGAAACATGTCACTTTACTATCAAAGGCTTTGTCATCTACAACAGCTTCACCTTTTTGAAACTCTTTAGGGATGACAGGCAATCTTTGTTTTAATTCTAGTTCTGATATGGGTAGGCCAATCAGATTTCCTGCTTTGTCCACTACATACAGTTTTAAATAGTCGCTTTTATCGGGTGGATCTAAATGAAAATGATATTCTCCTTTTTTATGTTTGGTGTGAGTAATGTTTGAAAAAGGAACTCGCATTAAAGGGATTGTCAAATAATCAGGGAAATTGCTATTTATCTTGCTAAGTTTTTTAATTAGTTGCTTTATTTGCAAAGCAGTTTGTTCCACGGCCCATAAATCGTCCCATTTTGTTTGCAGGGTATGAGATATGTCTTCAAGTTGTTTATCTGACTTTAGTAATGGGGCAACAATGTTTTCTAAAATTTGCAGTGCTTCTAATTTTTTCTCATTTACTATTAATTTTTCCCAAGAAATTTTTATAGATTTATTATTTGTCACTATAGTTTGTTGTCTTTGTAATGCTTGTCGTACTGATTTGAGATTTTGTAAGGCTGCACCAAGGTCTTGTTGGACGGGGTTTTGTATAGCGTTTATTTCGGCAGAAATATTTTTAGTAATTTCTGGTGAATCAGATTTCTCAGCCTCGGTTTTCAGCAAAGTTTGTATATTCCTGATATTTTCTTGGACAGAAGTTAGGTCTCCTTTATCTACTTTAAAGATTGTTCTATCAATTTTAGTATAATTTAATGCATGTAAATATACGCGTATAGATTGTCGAGTCCGATGAACAATGAATAGAAGATTTTTTGCTACAGTAGTAAGATTATTTAATTTTGCTGCATTTTGAATGGCTTTTAATTGCGCTGCCTGCGCTTGTTGTTTAAGTGTTGCCATAGCAGTTATTTTTGCATCATAATCTTTCTGAGCTTTTGCTTCGAGTGCGGTTTTTTTATCGAGATCCATTCTTGCATAGCGAGCAGCAATATCTGCTTTCTGGGAAGCGAGTTTTTTTGTGACATCCTTAGCTTCACTCAAATCAAGGTCTACTTTTGCTTCTTCTGCTTTTTGGTCAGCTGCTGTTTTTGCATCTTCTGCTGTCATTTTTTTAGTGCTGGCATCAGTTAACTTGGTTTCTGCAGCCTTGATTTGATCATTGGCTGTTTTGGTCTCATCGGCAATATTAGGTTCCTCATTGATTGCCATTTGGTAGGGAGTGGAATTGATATCGATAATAGCGGGATCAGATTTTTGGTCTTGTACGCTAAATTTTTGCACTAATTTATCAATTTCACTTATAGGGGAAAGAATACCAGGCGCAGTATAATCTAAACCACCGCTAAATACCTTAACGGTGTATTCCTCTCCTTGGAATCTTTTAGAAAGTGTATTTGATATACTCGCATCTACATCGACTTTTCCTGTCGCTGATAATTTGGCTGAAACAGTGCTTTGATGTTCTTTGTTAAGTAATTTAAATTGGATTACAACAAGTGCCCATCTTCCATAAGTAATAGTATTTACATATGAATCGCCGTATTTATCAAAAAATCTTTTTAATGCGACAGGATTATCCGCTTTTGCAAGTTGTTTTTGCAAAGGGGCATATAATTCATATGGAGCATTTAATGATTCAGCTTTTTCAATACAACGTAATTCTAATACGTAATATAATTCTTGGGTGCTTTGTTTTTGTATGCTAGATAAATCGAGTTTTATTCCTGTATTGATTTGCGGCACTGAAATACTCAGGCTGGCATCGAATTTTCTTTGCAATTCTGAGAGTGAAGTTAATACATAGGTTTGTGAAGTAATACGTCTACTGTTAGCAGGATATGTTGTAGCTACAAGAGCTGTGCTTGGTTTTGCCGTTTGTGTAGTATCTGCAGAAGAGCTTGAAGTAGTATTTTTCTGTCCTGTTGAATCTGTTTTGCTGCTATCTGTGGTTCCGCTTGTTGCAGTAGTCGTATCTTTCGGTTTTACATTAAGAAGTTGTGATAAGGGGATAGAAATAGTCAGATCTGTTCCTGTTTGTTGTTTGTCCGTACTAGATTTAGATGAATTTGTATCTTTTGAATTATTTTGGCCAATTAATACTGCTTGTTCTGCTAGTTCATCGGTGAGTGTATTAATGCCGGCGCCAAGTTTAATGTTAGATTGAGTGGGATAACTAGTTCGCATGCTATTCTCCGTATGATTTAATTAATAAAATATTAATTACAAACAATCCAGCTCTGCGTAATTTTCTAAAGCTCTCAGTTATCGAACTTTTCACAAACGGGGATGAATATATTAAAACTCGTTACACAAGTC
Organism: Gammaproteobacteria bacterium SCGC AG-212-F23; assembly: GCA_001644445.1. Taxonomy (GTDB): domain Bacteria; phylum Pseudomonadota; class Gammaproteobacteria; order DSM-16500; family DSM-16500; genus SCGC-AG-212-F23. Next base: position 15,073 of record LSTE01000060.1, on the reverse strand, counting down.
AAGATAAAATAAATCCAGATATTAGAGTTAAAAAAATGCATTATCGAATGTTGTTGTCACTTTACAAAACAATATTCAGATTATACGGGGGTTACTAGGGGGATTTTTACTCTAGCAAGATAGCCATATAACGGCTATCTTGCTCAACATCATAATATATGTGAAAAAAATTAGGAGATTATATGAAATCAACTGAAGAATTAACAAAAGAAGTTTATACGCAAGCAGATCGATATTTTAACGAATTTGTCAGTACACTCAATCAAGATAAAATTTTTGTAAAAAATCTAGATAATTTAGTGGAGGCAGAAGCAAGAAGTAATAATTTTGATCATGTGGGGCAGCTATTGAAACTGCAACCAAGCCCTCAGTTATCTGGAGTATTTGATTATATCAATAATTATAAAATTTGGAAAGAGAAGTCAGATATAGAATCATTGAGAACAAATGTTGTTGTCACTTTACAAAACAATATTCAAAAATTTAGAGTAATAAATAATAAAAATATAAAGTTAGAAGACAATATTGCCTTCGAAATTTTCGTAAATAGAGTGACTTCAAATTATTTATGGGGAGCTCATCAACATGCCTTAGATTATACAAAAAAAGAAGCAGAATTAAGAACAAAATTATCAAGTGCTAACAATATAGATCTTGGCTTAAAAGTGTTAAGAGAACATTCAGAACGGCATTCAAAATTTTTGAGCCATCTAAAAAATAATAATGATTTATTACTTAAAGGACAAACAACCTGTCATGAGTTATTAGATAAAATTCAAAAAACATCAAATGGCCAAAAAATTTCTATCGATCAAATTGATAAAAGATTAAAAAAATTTAATATCACTATCAATGGCAAATTAAAACAAGTTTTAGAAAATGACTCAGAAACGCAAATAAAATTAACTAAAGTTTGTGATTATTTGGAAATACAAAAAAAGAGAGAGGATAAAAAACTTATTCAAGAGCAAAAAATGCAAGATGCAAAAGGTATGATGGATCTTTGTGGGTTTGCGGCTGAATTGGGTAGAATGACTGGAAATAAAGATGTAGTAAAATTAGGGGCTATCGCATGTGCAGCTGTACAAATTAGTACGAATATTAGCCTGCTTTCTACCATGACAGTTTTTAGTATGTCTGCATTTACTCCTATGGTTGGAATACCAATGGCTATATTTAGTTGCGTTAGTCTATTTATGGATGATGATTCGGGGGATGAACAGGCTGAAAGAGATAAAGCGTTTTTAGAAATTTTGATTAATATAGCTAAAGGTATTCATGAGCATTTGGATTTTATCCATGATGATTTATCCAAAAAAATAATTTCTGGTTTTGCGGACAACCAAGAAAACCAAAGTAACATTGTCGATATATTAAGAAAAATTGATAAAACCACTTCAGAGAATCAGATTGAAAACAGACAAAAGTTAGATACTATACTTAATAAATTGGTCAGTATTGCAAACAAACAACGCAATGATATTAGATCAAGAAGATTAGGAGAGATATCTGAATATATTGCATTAACAACAGGACCCCATACGCTTCCTACTTCCGAATTTATTAGTTTATTTAATAAATTTCAAAATGATATTTGCAATCGACATGGCAATGATGCTGCTCTTATTGGAGATGTTAATCCAATAGAAAGCACTCTTAAAGATTATGAAGATGATCATGAAAATCCATTATGTGTGGATTTTAATATTAGATCATTTAAAAGTTATATTACTGAACAGTTTAGAGAAATGAAATTAGAGGGCATGGTTAATCCTGCAGTTTTCGCATGGCAAATCATGGCATTTTCAAAATTAATTACCGATAAATATCAAAAAGATACCAAAGCACTAAATAAAATTTCAAAATCTGAGGTTCAAATATTAGAATCCATTTTAGAAAAAAGTAAAGGTATCCAACAGCTTTCTAATAACTTACATAATAAAACAATTATTACAAAATTAATAGAAAATCATTTAAATTTTGGAAGAATATTTTTAGAAGAAGTTAAAAAATATGTTAAAAAAGCAGAAGCTGATAAAAATAAAGAGTTATATGACGAATTTATTAAGGGCGATAATAGTGTTGATATTTTTGATAAAAAATTAATCGCTGAATTTGAATCTCAAGGGGTTAATTTTGATTTAGTAGCAAATTCAACTTGGTGGTCTGGACATGTTTCGAATAATCACCCCAATTTTTGGGTAACACACGGTAATTCTGAAGTTGTTCAATCTTACTTTACAGCCGCTACTGCGGGCGTTCATGTGGATTCTCATAGAAAAACATATCTTACTGATAGAAAAAAATCCGTAGATAACTTCGTACATGATTATCTTCAAGGGCCAAAAGAGCAGCTTGAAAAAGCCAAATTAGGCAACAACAGGTTATTAAATGCTAATTTTCAATTCTATGATTCCATCAATTTACAAAACCATTATTTTTATGCTTTCGCAGCACCTAATGAATCAACAAAGACAGATGGCTATACTTTAATTTTACCCTTACCTAAAAATTATCAATTCAAGGTATTAAAATCCATCCAAACTGCTCAGTGGTTGCAAATTGGTAAAGTGCAATTTGAATATTCGATTAAAAAAGATGATAAAAGCATTGCAAAAGACAATAACAACACTAAAAAAGATAACAACAAATATACTTTTAGCATACAAGCTAATTTTGTTAAAAATAATCAGAAAGAAGGAATTTCTATTTTAAGTTTACCCTTTGAATTCAATATGTATAAAGGTAATGAAGCACTTTGGTGGTGGTGGGTTGGAGGAAGTTTTAGTGTAGGGAACAATTATTCTTGGGTTACAGTTGAACAACATAAACAAGATGCTTGGAATGAGAATGTCTGGATGACTAAAGCTTACATACCTAGTTGTAGTAATATACCCGGTATCAGAGAAAAAATGTCTGATTTGAAAGCTGCAAAAGGAGAAGAAAAAAATTTATTAAATAATGAATCTGGTATTCTACAAGATATAAAACTAAAAAGAGATGAATTATTAACTCAATTTTATGAGATTTTGTCTAAAGAAGTCTCAAGTAATGAACAAAGCGCTTTATCAAAAAGTTTAATTCATTATTCACACTCGTTTTATATAATTAAATACGCATTAATATTGGCTTATGGAGAAGATAATTGTAGGTTGATTCCGGAATTAAATTATTTCTTTGATCCTATCAATAAAGATCAATTTATACGCCATAGATTGGAGTTATTGTTATTTATAAAATTCAATAGCAAGATTAATATTTCCGTAATAGAAGTGATCGAAAAAACATTAGCGCACATAAATGATAAATTAATTATATCCATAGATAAATTATTTACAATTACTCCATCAATCTTAAAAAGAAGCATTTTTGATAATGTAGTTAATGAGTTTCAAAATTTAATTAATTGGTATAATAAGAATTATGTAGATGAAAATCAACTTGTTAACAAAGTGTCTATGGAAAAACAATTAGAAGAACAAAATAAATTACAAACTACTGTATTAAAAGCGTTACAATCTGTCATTATGTCAAATTTAAGTGAAGCTCAACAAAGGATGGTTTTCTTTGGAGTTCAAAACCAACTAAATAAAGAAGGAATTTCATTATCAAGTTCGTTGCCTCTTTTATTGATGCCACCCTCTTCTGATAAACCAGCATCAATAGGAAGTTTTAGTATTTTTTCAATTAAAAATAATCTGACAAATGATGTTCATCGATTGGCAACAAGCGAGCAAATTCAAGCCACTCTAGAATCTAAATTGAATAATTTGGCCCATATTATTTCTCCAGAAATGGGTTCTACTGATAATATCTTTAGCCCAGATGAGCGTGTAGCAAAAAGGGCCGCAATTGATTTGGTTTTACAAATTAATGGTTATGAGGCAAAAGATTCCAAATCGGCAACTGGTTTTATCCAGAAAGATGGGGGAAGTTTGCGTAAGCCAATTATAGGAATTTTAAATACATCCGGAGTTTCTGAATCTGCAAGAAAATCTAATAATACTTCCGCAATAGGCGGATCACATTGGGTAGCATTAGTTATTCTTCCTGCTAGTACAACGAGTGCTGAAAAAATTTATTTATTAGACTCCTTAAATCCTAATAGACAATTACCGAATGCGTTTAAAAATGTTTTATTAACTCAAACTCAATATACTTTTTCAGCTCCAAAATCTGAAACTGATCCTACTGCTACAGAGCGTACTCATCTTATATCGGCACCCTTCCCGAATGCGGTCATTGTGGACTCGCCTTTGCCACGCATCTTACAAAAAGATGGCTGGAGTTGTGGAATTTGGGCAGTTCATTTAGGCTTGGAATTAATAAAACATAGAACATTAAATAATGAAGATTCACTTAGTCCTAATTTTGATGACTACCCTTTACTTTGCAGAGCGTCTGCTGAACTAAGAATCGGTTGATAAATCGTTACCAAATAGGTGATCTTGTAAACGATTTAAAATAAAATTGCTTTCCCAGAGCTTGTCAATTAATTCGGAGCGTGTTGAACAGGATAGTTTATTCTTGGCAGCATTGAGATAATTTTCAACGGTGCGTGGTGAAAGTTTTATTTTCTTTCCAATTTGTTTATAGGACATCCCTTTTGCTAAATAATAGAGACAATCTTTTTGACGCTCAGTTAAGCCATAAAGTGAATCTCTAAAAAATTTTTTTGGAAGAACGAATGAAACTCCATATACACCTATGGATGTTCCTAATTTATTTACAAGAGGAAACTTAAAACTGATTGCACAAAAATATTTTTTAGATTCTGTTCTTGAATTTTCATAAACAACTTTTTTTGTTTTAGTTACAATAACATTATTATCGTTTTCTTCAATTTCCTTAGCATCATCTGCATCAAGCCAATCAAATCCAGTACTTCCAATGATATCTTCACTTTTTTTAAATCCTAAGCTCTGTGCTTGATAAGAATTGCAATCAAGAATAGTTCCTTTTTTATTTTTTATATAAAGATGGTAAGGTAACTTTTGAAAATCAATATTATTTAGTTGTAAAATTTCACTAGAACCTAAAACTGCAACTTTATCGTATAAAAATAAGCTCATAAAATAAATCCCCTATGGATCTATAGGGCAATATTATCACATATGTTGCATTTGTAATCAAGTTTCAAAAGATCAATAAATTATCGCGAAATCAAACAAACATCTGTTTGCACTACCTATACCTCTAACCTACTGATTCTATAAAATTTGTTTCAAACGATTTTCTTCGCTATTTGTGTTAAACTGTAGTTATAAATGGACAACCAATAAGGAAGCCGATATGCGCGAATTATGGTTTAAGTTTATGGCACTTTTGTTCGTGTTTTTAGGATCTGTCTCATCTGCAACAGCGTGGGACAAAGGCATTTACCTCACCCAGTATACCTTAGAGAAACCTGAGAAACTAGATTATTTATTACGTGAAGCTAAAACTACCGGTATCAATACATTTGTCATTGATCACGAATATTATAGTTCACGCTATGCGCCTGCTATGGCTAAAGTCAAAGCAGCAGGGATTAAGCGTGTTGTGCGTATTGTTGTTTTTTCAGATGGCGGTAATGCAAAACAAATTCATTCAAAAGAACATTGGGAAGAAAAATTTAAATTAGCTAACGATGCTATTAAAGCAGGAGCCGATGTTATACAACTTGACTATATTCGCTATTCTTCTAAAGAACCCGCGAATCCACAACATGCTAAAGACGTTTATGAAATTATCAAATGGTTTAAATCAAAAATCAATGCTGAACATGCACTAATGGAGATCGATATTTTTGGTGAAGTAAGTTATTATCCTTCTATGCATATTGGTCAAGATATTAATATGTTTGCTGACAGTGTTGATGGTGTGAACCCTATGGTTTATCCATCGCACTATTGGCCTTATCAAAAATATTCTGCCGAACCTTATAAAACGATTAATTCTTCTTTAAATTCTTTAGTCGGGAAATTTAATGATAAACCGCCATTTAAAGTACATGCATTCATTGAGGCTGCCAATTATCATTATCTTAAAAAAACAACCAATGCAGAAAAACAAAAATATTTACTAGAAGAAATCCATGCCGTTGAAGACTCCAAATCTGTTTCCGGATGGTATGTATGGAGTGCTAACAATGTCTATGAAAATTTATTTGAAGTATTAAAACATAATAAAACTAAAGAAGCGGATATTTTAAAAACAGAAACTGCGCAGAAATGATATTTTTTAACGGTTGATATAAGCACCCTCATCATATTATTGCCTCTGCAAGTTTAATTACCCATTTTGGATCATGATTATCTTCAATACACCAGGCGGCCATTAGAATTAGACGCACAAATACCCATGCTTTAATTCGGCTTGCATCAAGATTGGCTTGATGAGCAAGCATTTTAATTCTTTTTGCAAAAATTTGTTTAGTATCAGGGTTATTCGCAAGTTCATTAATATACATAAAATCAAAAGCAGCAATCTCAAATTCTGGTTCGCCCACTATACCCTTAGGGTCAATCGTTACCCAAGTATTTCCATCTTGTAACAGATTATCATGATGTAAATCGCCGTGTAATAAAACTTGTTTACTCGAAGTTGCTAATAATTTATTTTTCGTAGCAATCGCTTTTTCAAGAAGATGTGCTGGTATTAGTTTAGAAGTTACTTTATCAATGGACTTAAGCCAATCACTTATGTGACGAAATGGATGTCTACTGGGCAAGTGTTTTTCATGGAGTTTCTGCATGGTATTCACATAACATTCTATAACATATTCTAATTTCTCAGGATAAAATGATTTCAGTGTGATACCTGGAATAGCTTGATGTAATAATAAAGCGTAATATTTTTCATGATAATCAATTAGCTTGACCGAAGCAGTTCCGTTGAAATACTGTAGTGCTAGCATTTCGTCTTTAACTGATTTTTCATCACAGCCTATTTTCAACACAGCAGCTTGATTATTATTTAATGTTGCTTTAGCAACAAAATGAAAACTCATATTATTAACTGGATTAAGATGGGTTAACTGCCAATGAGTTGTGAGTTTATCGATTATATCAGGCAAATCAGCAATCCATTGCTCGCCTTTTGCGCCGAAAGTGTTTGTTATATTTTCAGCTAATTTATCCATATTTAAGACTTCATTATCTCGGTTCTATACGATACAATTGCGCACATATTGTGATGTTAGCATGGATAATAACAAGATGTCGATACGCGAACAAATAGAAATTAAATATTGCGATCCCTTACTGGTTTTTAATAAATTTTCTGGCGAAGACTGGGCGATTTTCCTAGATAGCGCTAACGCCAAAACTGATCCAAGGGAAACCAATCGTTATAGCTATATAGCACTGCGACCCCTACTCAAAATGACTTGTAAAAATAAATTATTCACCGTCAATGGTGAATCGTTTTTTTGTGATGATCCTTTAGCATATTTAAATAATTTAATGAAGCAGCATAAGAGGTTGCCTGATCCCAACTATCCACCATTTCAAGGTGGTATCGCAGGGTATTTTGCGTATGATTTGTGTCATTATTTTGAGGATATTCCTTATCCTGAAATAGATGATATGCAATTTTATGATTTAGCTATTGGATTATATGATTTAGTTATTAGTTTTGATCATGTGCAAAAACGAGCTTGGATACTAGTCGGTGGATTATCGTCTGATGTAGAAATAAACCTCAAAGAAATAATTAATATACTGAGATCAGATAAGATTTTAATGAATAAAAATAATCGAGTGATTGATCCAGTTAAAATCGATTCTAATTTTTCCAAAGATTCATACGAATCTGTTGTGAAAAAAGCAATAAACTATATTAGAGAAGGCGATATTTTTGAAATAAATTTGAGTCAGCGTTTTATAGCAACATTACCAGAAGATTTTTCGCCTTTTAATTTATATTATAAGTTACGCACGATTAATCCCGCGCCTTTTTCAGCATATTTTAATATCAATGATGTGGTAATCGCGTCTGCTTCCCCTGAGAGATTTCTATTATTAAAAGACGGTGTTGTTGATACAAGACCTATTAAAGGAACTCGGGCACGTGGTAAAACGATTGATGAAGATAATGATTTAGCAAATGAGTTAAAAAATAGTAAAAAAGATCAAGCTGAAAATATCATGATTGTCGATTTAATGAGAAATGATTTATCGAAAATATGCGAGCCTTTTAGCGTGAAAGTTTCTCAACTATGCGGTTTAGAAACATTTGCATCCGTCCATCATCTGGTTTCTATAATACAAGCAAAGATTAAGCAAGAATATACAGCATTAGATTTATTAAAAGCTGCTTTTCCAGGTGGTTCTATTACAGGAGCGCCAAAAATTAGAACTATGGAAATTATTGCAGAATTAGAGCCAAATAGACGAGGCCCTTATTGCGGTAGTATGGGTTATATCGGATTTGATGGTGCTATGGATATGTCAATTATTATTCGAACCTATACTATAAAAAATAATATTGTAACGTTTCAAGCAGGAGGCGCTATTGTATTGGATTCTGATCCAACAGCAGAATATCAAGAAACATTACACAAAGCATCGGCATTAAAAAGAGCACTGGTTGAGGAGCTCTCATGATTTTTATTATTGATAACTATGATTCGTTTGTTTATAACCTGGCAAGATATGTCAATGAATTAGGGATGACTCACCAGATAAAACGCAATGATCAAGTATCTATAAGAGACATTATCAATGCAAATCCTTCTCATATTATTATTTGTCCAGGGCCTTGTACGCCAAATGAAGCAGGCATTTCTTTAGAAGTTATACGACAACTCGGAGGAAAAATACCTATTTTGGGTGTATGCCTAGGCCATCAAGCCATAGGACAAGCATATGGGGCCCAAATTATTCATGCCAAAAATCCTACGCATGGCAAAGCCTCTTTGATTAAACATAATGAAAAAAATATTTTTAAAGGTTTGAAAAATCCTTTACAAGTAGGTCGTTATCATTCGCTGGCAGTTGGTGAAAATCGCTTACCCGGTTGTTTACGCGTGACAGCAACCAGCGATGATGGAGAAATCATGGCATTGCAACATCAAGATTTTCCGGTTTATGGTGTGCAGTTTCATCCTGAATCTATATTATCGAATCAGGGGCATGAGCTTTTGAATAATTTTATTACCTCTTGAATTATTCAATAACTTCTATACAATGAATAAATATTGACTTAAATGGAGCTGCAAATAATGGATATTTCTAAATTTTTAAGCAAGGTTCTTGGTATTTATCTAGTAATCATCGGCGTTGCTATGCTGGTCAACATGCATCAATTTGCAAGTTATGTGAGTGATTTAGTGAATGACAAACCACTCATGTTTGTTTCGGGATTTTTTACATTGATTCTTGGAATTTTGATGGTGGTGAGCCATAATATTTGGGAGTGGCATTGGCGGGTTATTATATCTATTTTAGCTTGGATGACTCTTCTCAAAGGCGCTACTCTGATTTTTTATCCCCAATTTATCGACAAATCAACCATGTTATTTTTAAAGAATACGAATTTTTCTTATATAACAGCTATTATTGATTTTATTCTTGGAGCCTTACTTTGCTATTTTGGATTTAAACATAAACAAATCCAACACAAAAATGTTTCGTCAAAAACATCGCTGAAAAAATAGTATCGCAATATTTAGTACAAGACGATATCTTTAATCGTCTTGTACATCTTTACTACTTTCAATATGTATTCTTCGAAAAAATTGATGAATCACCGGCGAAAATATCAGACCAACTAAAACGATAAAAGCAAGCCCACTAAATAATGCATAAAATCCCGCAAATAATTTACCTCCCGTGGTAACAAGAGCAGTGAGTGGTCCCATTCCTGATAATATCATCGCAGCATTGACGAATGCATCAGCCCAAGACATGTGCTCAAACCCATGGTAACCTAACATACCAATATAAAGCGCAACGATAATAAATATTGCTCCCCAAATCATATGAAGCATAAGCTGCTTATACATTTTATGTTGATGTTTACTATTACGATCAAGCATTTGATTACCTCATTAATAGATAGTAATAATTATCGATATAATTTGGATAAACTTCAATTCAAATAATTTCAGAAACCTATCATTATTTTTGCAATAAACTTTATCAAAAATAAACAAACTGGGTCTTAATTTGACAGTAATGATTGTGTTAGTTTATCTTGATCTATTTTTTAAAGATGCATACAATGAATTAAATCTTATGTTTACCTCAATAAGGAAATCAAATGAAAAATAATTTATTAAAGTTGCTATCAATTACTTTCTTATCATTCTTTTTCTGTTATCAGTCTTGTCTTGCTGAAGATACCTGGACTTATACTCAATCTAGCGAAAAATTAAAATTAATGACACCTGCTATTGCATTAAATCTTTTAAAAGAAGGTAATAGCCGTTTTGTCTCAGGGAAAATGAAAAATAGGAATTTTTTGCAGCAAGCTAAACTAACTAAGAAAGGTCAGCATCCTTTTGCGTTTATTCTAAGTTGCATGGATTCGCGCGGTTCACCAGAATTGATTTTTGATCAAGGCATCGGTGATATTTTTGCAGGACGAGTTGCAGGCAATGTTATCAACGATGATCAATTAGGTGGTATGGAGTTTGCAACCCAAGTAATGGGAGCCCATATTATTGTAGTGATGGGACATACTTCTTGTGGCGCAGTCAAAGGCGCATGCAGTCATGTCACACTAGGTAATTTGACCCAGTTAGTTAATAAAATTACCCCTGCAGTCAACACTGTCAAAAAAGATTCGCATACAGCATCTCTAGATTGTGATAAAGCAGAAACAGTTGATATGATTGCTAAACAAAATGTACTTAATATGATTCAACAAATTACTGAAAAAAGCCCTGTCGTCAAAAAATTAGTGGATGATAATCAAGTGATCATTGTTGGTGCTATGCACAACTTAGCTACTGGGGTAGTCACATTTATTTAGAGATTTCTAAATGAGTAATGGTGTTGCGCGAAAATATGATGTTTATGCGGTAGGCACAGCATTAATAGATTATCAGTATGCTTTGAGTGAAACTCAGTCTAGGCAATTTTCGTTAGAACATGGCGGCACCATTATTAATGCTGAGCAAGAACAAGAGTTATTACAACAATTATCTAAGATTGATCCCGTTAGAGTTTGTGGAGGTTCTGGTGCTAATACACTAGCTGTTATAAGCCAGTTAGGCGGAAAGACATTTTACTCCTGCAAAGTAGCGGCAGATGAAGTAGGACAATTATATCAAAACAATTTACATGATGCGAAAATAGAAACAGATTTACAGTTTGATTATAAGCAAGCGACTGGAAAATGTTTTATCATTGTGTTATCTGATGGCGAGCGGATTTTACATTCATTTCTGGGAGCAAACTGTAATCTTTCTCCACAAGATTTAAGAAACGATATTATTAAAAATGCTAATTATATTTTTATTGAAGCTTTTTCATCGGCAGTCAGTGCTTCATCAAAATTAACGGCTGAAACCGCGATAAAAATAGCAAAACAGTGCGATACTAAAGTAGCACTTACCCTATCAACATGTAGACCATCTTTTATATCACGACATGATTTTGTTAAAACGGCCGGAACGGGAGTGGATTTATTGTTCTGTAATGAATTTGAAGCAAATTTTTTTTGTGGCACTGAGCAATTAAATATTGCAAAAGAAAAATTAAAAGCAATTGCAAAACAATTTGTCATTACGCTGGGAAAAGAAGGCGCTCTCTTATTTGATGGCAATCAATTCATAAAAGTACCTGCTTATTCATCTAATGCTATTGATACGACAGGAGCAGGAGATATATTCGCAGGCGCTTTTTTGTTTGCTATTACTCATGGCGCTTCATTTTTACAAGCAGGTAATTTAGCCAGTTTTGCCGCAGCAAAAAGTGTAACGCGGGTCGGGGCTAGACTTTCTACTTCCATTATTAATGAAATTAAAAAAGAACATATGCGCGCTTACAGCGCTTAAAATTTATTGTGCATCTTAACCCAGGGTTACGGCGCAAAAAACGCGCCTAGACCCTGGGCTAAAAAATCAAGTTTTCAGCTTGAATAATCAGTTTTCTCCATAATCTTTTTTAATTGATTCAGTGTCTGATGAGTAAAAGGACTTTCTAACTTTCCATGAATAACCCATTCATGGTAAATCAATTTAGTGCTATTAGTTGATATAGGAATATAAGAGTAATTCACATGATAAGTTGATGAATCTGCTTTAACTAATTCAAATTCTTTATATTTCTCGTATTTTGTGACTGAATATACTGACCAATCATCAGAATTGCCATGATTTTTATAAATAGTACCAATACGAGGTGGCCATTCGTTTGTTTTTTCTTGCAGGATACAATCAATCCAACTAGGTGTATTTATTGGATTAGTTGTAAACTCAAAAACTTCAGCAACAGGTTTATTAATAATAATTTCTAATGTATTTTCTTTCATAATTTCTCCATTATGCGATTGATATTCATTTTGCGCAGCCATACAAATGGTTGCAAAGAAAAATAATGTAAAAATTAATTTTTTCAACATAAGATTAAATTCTTTATTTATTAATAATGGCAATTTTAGATGAAATTTCGAAAAACAGCAATAATTAACAGGATAAACCTCGTGTTGGGTTAACTTTTGGAGCATTTAATAATTTATCCAATTTATCTGTAATTTCATTAAGTGTTTGTTTTGTTTCTGAATCTAGTGCAGGTGATTTTTTGAGTTTTTCGATTATGTTAGAGAGAGAAGCTAGTATTTTTCTTTCTGCTGGATCATTGATGGTTCCTGTTTCTTTTAATTCATTGGCAATTTGCTTAAAGACCGCGGACATTTGTTCGGGTTGTGACATGGTTTTATCTGCATTAGCGCAGACTAATTGAACTAGGCCAAACAGTTGTCTTTTATCTCCTGGATTATTTTGCATTTCTTTTAAGATTTCTGTTACTTTAGAAATGAAATGCTCTGCCTGACTTTCTAGGAAATTTTTCAGAATACTTGATCCAATCATTGCTATGCCTTTTGCGATAACAGCTATGGGGATGGCGGGTAGCATACAGTCCTCCTTATATTATCTTATTCTAACATAAATTTAAAAAAATTGGAGATTTTTGTTATAAAACAATGTATTAGCTTTGCTAAGCAGGAGATCCCCGCTAAAAGCATGCGGGGATGACGATGCTGACCCGGCAGGGGCCGGAGAAGAGATGATATTTTTTACTCGCGCCCCTGCGAGGCACTTCTCGTCATTCCCGCATGCTTTTAGCGGGAATCTCCTGCTTAGGTAAGAGAATCAAACCAATGCTATTTTTTTATACGTGAAATTAAAACATCGCTCACTTTCGTAAAATCCAGTTGGCGTGCTCGTAGCAAAACTAAAACATGAAATAATAAATCAGCGACTTCGGAGCATAGTGTTTCATTGTCTTGATCTATGGCAGCGAGTGCGACTTCTACGCCTTCTTCTCCTACTTTTTGTGCAATTCGGCTTTTGCCTGCATTAAAAAGAGAAGAGGTATAACTGCATTCTGTAATATTATTTTGTCTTGATTTAATTATTTCTTCTAAATATGAAATAATATTCCACGAAAATACAACATTAGATTTAAAACAGCTGATCTCTCCTGTATGGCAAGTAGGACCAGAGGGAATAGCTATGACTAACAACGCGTCTTGATCACAATCAGAAACGATATCTACTAATTCTAAGATGTTTCCCGAGGTTTCACCTTTAGTCCAAAGTTGGTTCTTAGAACGACTGAAAAATGTGACTTTTTTTGTGGCGATGGTTTTTTGTAAAGCTTCTTGGTTCATATAGCCCAACATGAGAACTTTGCCTGTATTGGCATCTTGGACAATGGCAGGAAGTTGGTTTTGCATTTTTTGCCAGTTTAATTGGTTTATGTCTAACATGATGTGTGTTCCTTGTTAATAATACTGATGACGTTAAGCCATCCGAATTGATATATTTTTTGTAAATAAATAATTTTTTAAATCATTAATAAGTAAAGCGCCACTGTGAAATATACTGGCTGCAAGTGCACCGTCAACATGGCTGTCTGTAAATACATTGAAAAAATCCTCGGATTTTCCAGCGCCGCCTGATGCAATTAATGGTAAACGCGTCATAGAGCGCATCATGTTTAATTGGGTGATATCATATCCTGCACGCATACCATCTTGGTTCATACAATTTAATACAATTTCACCGGCACCTCGTTTCTCTACTTCTTTAATCCATTCTCTAGTTAATAATGTAGTATTTTTTGATTTTTCTGGATCGCCAGTATATTGATATACATAATAATCATTATTTATTTTTAAACTATCAATACCAATAACAATACATTGTTTACCATAACGATCAGAAAGTTGATTAATTAATTCTGGATTTTGCAATGCTGGGCTGTTAATCGATATTTTATCTGCACCGGAACATAAAATCTCTTCAGCATCTGTTAAAGATTTTATGCCACCCGCAACACAGAATGGAATATTGATTTGTTTTGCAATTTTCTTGACCCATTCGCGACTGACGCTTCTATCATCACAACTAGCAGTAATATCGTAGAAGACGAGTTCATCAGCGCCTTGTTCACAATATTTTTGTGCGAGTTCAATAATATCGCCGACAATTTTATGATTTTTAAATTGTACACCTTTGACAACGTTGCCATCTTTAACATCCAGACATGGAATAATGCGTTTTGCTAACATGACATGACCTCTTGCAATGAAAATATATTTTCATATAATGCCTTGCCAATAATGACACCCGCAATAGCTGTTTGCTTTAGTCGTTGAATGTCTCGTAACGAACTTATGCCACCGGATGCTTGGAATTGTATTGTGGGATAACGCATCATGCATTCTTGGTATAATGCAAAATTGGGGCCTGACAAAGTCCCATCACGCGCTATATCTGTGCATAAAACGTGTTTTATTAAGCCTTTTTGATAATAATCCAGCAATTCCCAAAGAGTTTTATCGGATGTATTGACCCAACCTTGTTGCGCTAATACGGGTTCATTAGCCTTGTTCCAGCGTATATCGAGCGCAAGTA
>LSTE01000059.1 GCA_001644445.1 Gammaproteobacteria bacterium SCGC AG-212-F23 | reverse complement strand
CCTGCGAAGTACATCTCGTCATCCCCGCATGAGAATTTATCTGTTTAGATGAAGATCCCCGCTTAAGGCATACGGGGAGGGATCTCCTGCTTAGCATTTTTTTTGTTTACTCTTTACAAAATAACCAATGATATGATAGATTATATTTTATGAAAAAAATTCATCCATCACACAGACTTACAACAAGCACTGTCCGCAAGACGGCAGTTGCTTCTGCTTGCCTATTTTCCCGCGTCGTCGTATCTAGTGTAGGCCTCTAACCGGCCGATATATTCTTTGTTTTTTACATGCTATTTCATATTTTAAAGACATCTTGAAGTGATGCCTTAGCACTATTAATTTATCAAAACAGGAATAAATACGATGAATACTACTAAAAATAATCAACCTTGGTTAACAATACTCTATCCTTGGATAATCTGGGCCATAGGCGCTAGTTTTTTCTTTTATAAATATTTAGTGCAAGTCTCCCCTAGCGTCATGACCACTGATTTAATGAAAGCATTTCACATTCACGGCGCAGGACTTGGAAATTTATCTGCATTTTATTTTTATGCTTATCTGATGATGCAAATACCCGTAGGTATACTGCTCGATAAATATAGCCCTAGATTTTTAACCTCTATTGCTATCTTAGTTTGCGCAATTAGCACGCTCATTTTTTCACAAACCAATTCTCTTTGGCTTGCTTGTATCGCTCGCGCATTCATGGGAGCCGGTGCCGCGTTTGCAGCAGTATCTTGTTTTAAATTAGCAACGGTGTGGTTTCCACCAAAACGTTTTGCCTTAGTTTCTGGATTGTGTATGACGGTTGCCATGCTAGGCGCAATCAGTGGACAAGCACCTTTATCATTATTAGTGCAAACATTTGATTGGAGAATGGCGCTTGAAATCATTAGCTTTTTAGGAATTATCTTGGGATTACTTTATTTTCTCATCGTAGAAGATAAATCAGAAAAAAATTCTTCACAAAATAATTACAAATTATTTCCACAATTAATTTTTATTATTAAAAACAAACAAGCATGGCTATTATCAATCTATAGTGGCTTAGCTTTTGCGCCAGTATCTGTATTTGGTGGTTTATGGGGAGTGCCTTATTTAGAGACTGTTCATCAACTCACGCCTACGCAGGCAGCTTTTGCTATATCCTGGATTTTTATTGGGTTTGCTATAGGCGCACCTATTTTTGGTTGGTTATCCGATTTCATAGGACAAAGAAAACCCTTATTATTTTTAGGAACCTTTATTGCACTTATTTGTTTACTGCCCACCCTCTATATATCCAATCAAAATTTGCTGACACTAAGTCTATTTTTATTTTTCTTTGGATTTGGCGCGAGTGGATTTTTTGCAAGTTTTGCCATGATCAGAGAAATATTCCCTATCATGCTTGCCGCAACCGTGCTTGGATTCATGAATACTTTTGACTCCATCTGCGAAGCCTTGTCTGAACCTCTGGTTGGTGCTTTCTTAGATTTGACTTGGCAAGGCAAAGTAATTAATGGCGTACATCAGTTTTCAATAAATAGTTATCACTCTGCTCTTTTAGTGCTGCCGATTTATTTAATAACTGCACTAGCCACTTTATTTTTTATCGAAGAAACTTATTGCAAACCTAAAATGTAGAACTAGAGATACTCTATAGGAATTTGCATAATGGAAGAGGTTAGCTGTTATTTTACCTGTAAATTTGAAACCCATCGTTTGAAATTTACAGGTAATTTTGAGATATGCTAAAAAAACTGATCAAAATTAAATTATTTTATCTGTTTTAGAGTGAAATTAAAGTGGCTGTATCTTTTACGCTTTCATGCATAAGCTCCAGAATAATTTCCCTATGCTGTGGATATTGACTCAATAAATTATGTTGACTGCCTATTTCAAGATCCTCAAATTCAAATCCAGGTGCAACCGTGCATCCCACTAATGAAAATGAATCGGGCTCTACAACCTTAGCAGCAAGCCAAACACCCGCGGGAATATTATGTTGTGGCACAGCATTAGGATGTTCTAGCGGATTTCCTAAAAGAATAGACGAAAAATTTCCTTTCGCATCGATCTGATAAATAATGAGATGATTTCCACAATAATGATGCCATATCTCATCTGATTTTAATCGATGCCAACATGAAAAATCATGGCTCTCTAACAAATAATAGATTGCCGAATTAATCAATCGCGTTTTGTCGTCTGTTTGTACTTTTATCGAAGATCGATAAGTACGCTTATAATATCCACCTTCGATATGTGCTTCTAAATGTAATTTTTCTATAAGATCTTTAACTGCTTTTTTCATAATAATTCTCTACTTAATAACGACTTTAAACACCGTCTTCGACCCTGCCGCGCCTGCGGCTTCCCAGGGGCGTTGGTAGACGAATTGGATTTCAGTTTGGTGCGGGACTGAAAAGGCTTCGGGTTTGACTTTGAAGGTCCAGAGTTCATAGCCAGGGGCGCCGATTAATTTTTTATTGCTAGTGGCTTGGAATACATGCTTCACTGGCGTCAATAAATTGGCATCATAGCTACGCAAGAACCAAGAGTATCCTGTCGTTGGATTAGATTTTAATTGGATAACAAATTCAGGCTGCAAGCGTTGCACCATCACTACTGGTTTTTCCTGGGTGTACATCGCTGGATTTTCTGCAAACGCGAACGAACTCAAACAAACTAGCAACACCATCATTAATTGACGCATAATAATTTCCTTAATTCCTGTTTAACGTGATTTGAGACAACTGCTTCTACCGGCCAATACCAATGATTATGATTTGCAAACGTTTGGCATTTTACCGCATCTTTTTCTGTCATGATTATAGGTAATTCATCCGAAAATACAATATCTTTTGCTGTAAATAAATAATGATCGGGGAAAACATGCTCTATCACTTCCATACCTTCCGTACGCAATGCAGAAAAAAATCGTTGTGGATTGCCAATCGCAGCAATGGCATGCACACGTTGATTTTTAAATGTTGTCACTAACTTTTTTTGCAGTGTGTTAGCAACAGACACTAAAAAATCCCCCTGCAATTGAAAACAAAAAGAATTATTCTCACTCGATTGCGTTAACACCATATTTACTTTTTGCAAACGCTTGGGCGTTTCCCGCAACGGTCCGGCTGGCAATAATTGCTGATTACCTAAACCACGCTCACCATCCACGACAGCAATTTCTATTTGACGATTGAGGCGATAATGTTGCAAGCCATCATCACTGATGACAATATTACAATTTGTTTTTGCCAGCAATGCTTGCACAGCGGCAACACGATCTATTGCAGTCACCAAAGGTGCTTGCGTACGTTTCACCAATAAAATAGCCTCATCACCCACTTCGGCAGGCATTGACTCCGACGTTATCCAATGAGGCGTTAGCATTTTCTTCCCACCTACACCTCGACTCACGATTCCTGGCGTAAAACCTTGCTCACGTAAATAATTTACTAACCAAATCACTAACGGAGTCTTACCCGTCCCACCAACCGTAATATTGCCAACTACAATCACTGGCACTGCAAATGAATAAGATTTTTTAAATTTTATTTGATAAAAAAAACGACGCAAAAACACAGCAGCAGAAAAAATCCAAGAAAGAGGCAATAACAATATAGATACCCAAGTCAAAGAAGAACGATACCAATGCTGTTCCAACATTAAACTTCCGCCTCAGAAAACTGCATATGATAGAGTTTTGCATAATGCCCATCACGTGCCAACAAATCATGATGCGTGCCCGACTCAATAATTTTACCGTGATCCATAACGACAATTTTATTAGCGCGCTCTACAGTTGATAAACGATGAGCAATCACTAGTGTTGTACATTTTCGCATAAGTTGTTCTAGTGCACTTTGAATATAGCGTTCTGATTCCGTGTCTAGCGCCGAAGTGGCTTCATCTAAAATTAAAATCGGCGCATTTTTCAAAACAGCTCGCGCAATAGCAATACGCTGACGTTGGCCACCTGAAAGCAAAATGCCGTTCTCACCAATTAACGAATCAAACTGCTCTGGGAATTGCTCGATAAATTCCAACGCATGCGCAGCTAATGCTGCATCACGTATATCATCCCTTGTCACTCGATCGGCACAACTATAAGCAATATTATTCGCAACCGTATCGTTAAACAATGTCACATGCTGTGACACAATAGAAAATTGCTTGCGTAAATCCGCAAGGCGAATCTCTCGCGTTGCCACATCATCCAGAAAAATTTCACCTGAATATTCACTGTAAAAAAGCGTTAATAAATTCATTAACGTAGATTTACCGCTACCCGAACGACCCACCAATGCTACCACCTCGCCTGGATTGACGGTAAAATGAATATCATGTAACACTGGTTTTTCTTGTTCGTAAGCAAAACCTACATGTGAAAAAACAATTTTCCCTTGTGCGCGCGTTAACTGCCTCGCACCACGATCATTTTCCACTGGCTGATCTAATAATTCAAAAACAGTCTGCGCCCCCGCCAATCCACGATATAATTTATTTTGCATCGTGGTTAAATCTTTCATAGGTTTCAACAAAGCAAGCATGGCAGCAATCAATGCGACAAAACCACCGGGCGATAAAACTGAATTAGTGATATCCATACTCGCAACATATAAAGTTACCGACAATGCAAGCGCTGCAACTAACTGCACGGTAGATACACTTAACGATCGCGCAACGACTACTTTCATCTCCCGTTGGCGATTCGCGCGTGCAGCTTTATCAAATTTATTTTTTTCGAAGGATTGACCTCCGAAAGCACGCACTACTTTATAGCCTTCGATATTTTCTTCCGTATGGTGCGTCAAATTCGCCATCGATTCTTGAATGTGCAAACTCAAACGACGTACACGCAAACTTGCAAAACGCATAATGATTGTGACCACCGGAATAATCACAAAATATAATAATGATAATTTCCAGCTAATACTGAACATCACAATCAATAAACCCACGATTAAAAACGAAGATTGCACCGCTGTCGTCAACACATCCGCACTCGCATTGGCGACTTGTTCAACACTGTATAAAATAATAGATAATAGTTGGCCGGAACTGGAATGATCATAAAACCGCGCAGGCAATTTTTGTAAATGCGCAAACATATCTTGACGCATACGCATGATCACATTACGTGAAACAGAAGCAATATTATAATTTGAAAAAAAACTAGCAATGCCTCGCAGCATAAATGCGATCAATATCAATACTGGCGCCATGGCTAAAAATTTGTGGTTTTTTTCCACTAAACCTTTATTCAACAATGGCTGCAAAAAGTGCACAAACCAGGCATCAATACCAGAGTATGCCATACTGGCGACGATCGCAACTGTGAGCGACAACCAATAATGCCGCACATAAGAAAAAAGCCGCTGGTAAACTATCGCTGCATTCGCAACATTGATTTTTTTCATATTCATCAGTAGCGTTAGGTTAAAATTAGCAGTATTCTACCACAAATGAATGAGATACGGATACCCTATGAAGCAATTGCAAAATCTGATTGAAAGCGCATATGAAGACCGTCAGCAAATCACCCCGCAAAATGCAAATGAAACACTGAGAAACGCAGTAGCAGACGTGATAGAACAACTCGATAATGGCAGCTTACGTGTTGCTGAAAAAATCCACAATCAATGGCACACTCACGAATGGATCAAAAAAGCAGTGTTACTCTCTTTTCGCCTGCATGATAATCAAATTATTGACGGTGGTTTTACCCATTATTTCGACAAAATCCCCCTCAAATTCCAAGAAAACAATATACAATCACAAGGTGTACGCGTAGTTCCTCCTGCCATCGCCCGTAAAGGCGCTTATATCGCACCGAATACTATCTTAATGCCTTCTTACGTCAACCTAGGTGCATATATTGATTCAGGTACCATGATAGATACTTGGGCAACCGTAGGCTCATGCGCCCAAATTGGCAAAAACGTCCATCTCTCCGGTGGTGTAGGCATAGGCGGTGTCCTTGAACCACTACAAGCATCACCCACCATCATTGAAGATAATTGTTTTATAGGTGCACGCTCTGAAATCGTAGAAGGTGTTATTGTTGAAGAAAACAGCGTGATTTCTATGGGTGTTTATATTGGTCAAAGCACGCGTATTTATCACCGCGACAAAGATGAAATCACTTACGGCCGAATTCCTGCAGGCTCTGTTGTGGTTTCTGGCAATCTACCTGCGGATAATGGTAAATACAGTCTTTATTGTGCCGTGATTGTCAAACAAGTCGATGCAAAAACCCGCGCGAAAATAAGCATTAATGAATTACTCCGAGAAACCACATGTCAAAAACATTAGACTTATTAAAACAATTGATTCACTGCCCATCCATCACTCCTAATGATGCCGGCTGTCAGTCCATTATTGGTGAACGCTTGCGTCAAGCAGGTTTCCATCTAGAACCTATGCGCTTTGGTGAAGTCGATAATTTATGGGCGCGCAAAGGCACACAATGGCCTTTATTAGTTTTTGCAGGGCACACTGATGTGGTACCTGCAGGCCCACGCGATGCTTGGTTATCGGATCCTTTTCAACCGTATGAACGCGAAGGATTTTTATATGGACGCGGTGCTGCTGACATGAAAAGTGGTTTAGCTGCGATGATTGTTGCCACCGAACAATTTTTACAAAAAAACCCTGAATTTCCAGGCTCAATCGGTTTTCTCGTCACCAGTGATGAAGAAGGCCCTGCCATCGATGGCACACAGAAAGTCATAGAAATGTTAGAACAACGTCACGAAAAAATTGATTACTGTGTCGTCGGCGAAGCCACTAGCGAAAAAATTATTGGCGATCAAATTCGCGTAGGCAGACGCGGCTCACTTAACGGAAAATTAATTATTCACGGCAAACAAGGTCATGTTGCATTCCCCCACCTCGCCACCAACGCAGTGCATATCGCTTTTACTGCATTACATGATATTGCCACCATGGCGTGGGACGAAGGCAATGCTTTTTTTCCGCCAACAACATTTCAAATTTCCAATGTGCATGCAGGCACAGGTGCTCTCAATATCATTCCAGGTGCGTTTGAAATCACATTTAATTTTCGCTTTTCCACTGCATCAACATTGCAATCATTACAGAATAGATTAATGGAAATATTAAGCCGACATCAATTAGATTTTGATTTGCATTTGAATCCGAGTGCCCAACCTTTTTTAAGTAAACAGGGAAAATTAATTGCTGCAGCACGTGAAACCATCAAAGAACTCACCACGCTAGACACCGTATTATCCACCGGCGGCGGCACTTCTGACGCCCGTTTCATTGCACCAACAGGCGCTGAAGTCATTGAGCTAGGCCCTTGCAATGCTAGTGTGCATCAAGCGAATGAATACGTGTCTATCATTGAATTAGAAAAATTAACGCAGCTTTACCAGCGTTTATTAGAAAAAATATTTCTATAACAGGAGATCCCTCCCCGCATGCTCTTAGCGGGGATCTCCATCTAATATAGATGGATTCTCATGTGGAGATGCCGGGTATTCTCTGGATCCCGCGGACAAGCCGCGGGACGACGCTGCAACAACATCAACTTTAATGTTTTATCTTACTCATCCTCGAAATCGTTGTGCAAGTCAGTGAATGTTTGCGTGTGTTGAGAATGGAGGAAGTAGGTATAGGTGTTTGGAGCGTGATTGGGAAAGCTGACAGGATGTCAGCTTTAGGGAAAACAGGCCAGGGACTGGCCTTTTTTCCCGACCAATCATGCGGAAAACAGCTATACCTACTTCCTCCAGATTCTCAACACTCGCAAACATTCACTGACTTGCGCAGCGATCCAGCTTAAAAACCAAACACTTCAGCTGGTTGCACATTCAGCTGTTCTAGTTTACCCTTACGCTTCTTCGGGCGATAACGAGGAGAGATGTCCGAGTGGTTTAAGGAGCACGCCTGGAAAGTGTGTGTACGCCTAGCGGTGTACCGAGGGTTCGAATCCCTCTCTCTCCGCCAGAGTTTTGGCAGTGAGTATTGGTCTCTTCGCGACGATATGTGGTGAACCCCGCCAGGTCCGGAAGGAAGCAACGGTAGCTACAGATGCGGGCGCCGAAGTCAGGCTGGTATTTGCTGCCTCCATTTATGCAACCCCATTCCAAAAAGGATACTATGAATACTCAGGCACTTGCACGCAAATGGCGACCACAAAATTTCGAAAACATGGTAGGACAAGAACCTATCTTACGCATGCTAACCAATGCCTTGACTCACCAACGTTTACATCACGCTTATTTATTCACCGGCACCCGCGGCGTTGGCAAAACAACATTGGCGCGCTTACTTGCCAAAGCACTAAATTGCGAAACAGGTATCACAGCAACACCTTGCGGCACTTGCAACACTTGTGTTGCCATCACCCAAGGTCGATTTCTAGATTTAATTGAAGTCGACGCCGCCTCACGAACCAAAGTGGAAGACACCCGTGATCTATTGGAAAACGTACAGTATCCGCCTGTCCAAGGTCGTTTTAAAATTTATTTAATTGACGAAGTGCATATGTTATCCAACCATAGTTTTAATGCCTTACTAAAAACATTGGAAGAACCACCGCCACATATAAAATTTTTATTAGCAACCACAGATCCCAAACGGTTACCTATTACAGTATTATCGCGCTGCCTACAGTTAAATTTAAAACGCGTTCCCGAAGAACGCATTTGCCAACAACTACAACATATTTGTCTGGCCGAAAATATTCATTACGAACAAGCTGCATTAGAGAAACTTGCACAAGCAGCTGATGGTAGCATGCGTGATGCTTTAAGTTTGTTGGACCAAGCGATTGCTTTTGGGGGTGACACTATCAATCTCAAAGAAACATTAATCATGCTAGGCAGCATAGAACAAGATGCCATTTTACGCTTATTAGATGCACTAGCAACACACGATGGCAAAAAATTAATAGCTGAAGTCGCCAGTCTTGCCGATTATGCACCGGATTTTATGCAAATACTCGAAGAAATTTTACATCTTCTGCATCAAATCAGTCGGATACAAATTATTAAATCAACTGCTTCTGCTGCACTGCAATCATTAGCCCATCGTTTTACACCCGAAGAAACACAGTTGTTTTATCAAATTGCTTTAATAGGACGCCGTGATTTAGCTTTTGCGCCAAGCCCTGCATCTGCGTTTGAAATGATTATGCTACGCATGTTGGCATTCAAGCCTGCGATGGACACAGAGACGCTTTTTGAAAATAAAATATCAACAACGCCTGCAACGAAAACAGAAAACACATGGCCAGAATTAATTTCCAGACTGGAACTGACAGGTCTTGCACTGGCACTCGCAAATAACTGCACGCTAACAAAAATAACCGATAATCAAGTTGAACTAACCCTCTCAAACAAACACGAAGCTATGCTTAACAAAAAACTTAGCGAACGTATTGAACAAGCACTCACACAGTATTACAAAAAACCAATGCAACTCACGATCCACCTGACGAGTGATACCTTACTTACACCACAAAAACAACAGGAAGAACAGCAACAACAACGCCAAACCTCTGCAACAGAAGCCATTAAAAATGACAGCCACGTAAAAAAAATAATGGATATTTTTAATGCAACTCTGGATACAAACTCTGTAAAAGCCATTGATCCTACCTAAATCTCTGCTAAACTTAGCGTCACTCAACCATTTAACATTTGCTGCGGAGTAATAACACCATGAACAAACCCATGTTTGGCGACAAACCAGGCTTAAATGACTTAATGAAGAAAGCCCAAGAAATGCAGAAAAAAATGCAAGAAATCCAAAAACAAATCGCCGAAATGGAAGTCGTAGGTCAATCCGGCGGCGGTTTAGTAAAAGTGACCATGACAGGACAACATTATGCGAAACGCGTCAGCATTGATCCTAGCGTATTAAAAGAAGAAAAATCCATCTTAGAAGATTTGATAGCTGCTGCTATTAACGATGCTGCTGACAAAATCGAAAAAGGCACCCGTGAAAAAATGACTGCGTTGACGGGTATTAAATTACCGGATGGGTTTAATTTGCCGGAGTAAATATTAATTAGTTCACAGTTAACAAGAACACTATTGCTTGCGCTAACAGTCCCCTCTCCCGCCGCTAGAGATCATAAAGTAAAATGAACTCTATAGCGGGAGAGGGAGAGTTAGTGTAATCGCTACGTTTTAGTAAAAATGTGTGGATCCTCAACCTTGCAGGAGATAGAGACTAACCCAATTTGAAAAATAAGGACCTCATGCTATTCAGCCCACTGCTAAAACAATTAATTGAATCCCTACGCTGCCTCCCCGGTGTTGGCCCCAAAACTGCACAACGCATGGCATTGCAATTACTAGAACGCAATCGCGAAAATGGCAAACAACTCGCACAAACATTATTAAACGCCCTAGAAAAAATCGACCACTGCACTTCCTGCCGCAATTTCAGCGAAGAACCACTTTGTCATCTTTGCAAGACACCACACCGTGATCCAAGCTTACTCTGTATCATAGAAAGCCCTATCGATTTATTTGCGGTGGAACAAATGGGACATTATCGCGGCCAATATTTTATTTTAATGGGACATTTATCACCGCTTGATGGCATAGGCCCCGATAATATTGGTATTCCGCAATTGAATTCCCGTTTGACGCAAGGTAGTATCCGCGAAATTATTCTCGCAACCAACCCAACAGTTGAAGGCGAAGCCACCGCACATTATATTTCGGAATTAATTAAACAACATCACCCTACAATCAAAACCACCCGCATTGCTCACGGTGTACCACTGGGTGGCGAATTGGAATATATAGATAGTGGAACGTTGGCGCATGCGTTTGCGGGAAGGGAAGTGATTTGAAAAATCCCCCTTTTCAAAAGGCTTTGTTGCATAATTCGCGCCCGAGCCCGCGTGCGTGCCCACGCCCGTCTTTTCTTATCTAATATTATTTAATATTTATGGGAAAAAACGGGTGCGGGCACGCACGCAGGCTCAGGCGCGTAAAAAACCTATTTATGCAACAATGCCTTTTCAAAGGGGGATTTATAAAAAAACCGCGCGCAAATGCGGCCAAAATTGAGGAACTAAAAAAAATGCTAAAAAAAATTTTCGTCATTCTTATTTTACTTTTAATCACAACTGCAACCTTCGCCGACGAACTCATTATCGAACCAGAAGCAGGTCGTAAACCTTTGTTAGATGCGATTCAGCATGCGAATAATGCTATTGATGTGGTTATTTATGGATTCACCGATGAAACACTGAGAGATGCATTACTTGCCGCGCAACAGAACAAAAAAACCATTCGCATTTTAATAGAACCCCATCCTTATCGAAATGAAACAGAAAATGATTTTACTATTCGAACTATCAATCAAAATAATTTACATTATGCCAATCCAGCATTTCAATTAACCCATCAAAAAACAATAATCATCGATCAAAATACTGCATACATTCTTACATTCAATTTCACCCATTCCAGTTTTAAGAAGCAAAGAAATTTCGCTATCAAAATTACTGATCCCAACACCGTACAGGAAATCGAACAAGTATTTAATGCCGATTGGCAACATCAAAACACAGAGACTCATCAAGCTACATTAGTCTGGAGCCCCGTAAATAGCCGCGAAAAACTCACGCAATTATTACGTAGTGCCACAACCAGCATAGATATTTATTCTGAAAATCTCACCGATTACAAAACCATAGGTGAACTCGCCAAAGCTGCACGTCGCGGTATTATCGTACGCATTTTATCTTCTAAACTCCCACGCGAAAAAGCATTAAACTACATCAACAACGCCGGCGTACAAATCCAAAAATCGACTGATCTAGAAATCCACGCCAAAGTCATCATCATTGATCACAACAAAGCTTTACTAGGCTCCATGAACCTCACCCAACCTTCCATTGAAAAAAACCGCGAACTTTCTATCCTAACAACAGATGAAACTGTCATCCAACAATTAGAAAATACTTTCAATCACGACTGGGGCAATCATTTTACACCACTATTGCACCATGCTAAAAAAATCCCTTATTTTTTCAATACATTTCTTTCTGCAAAAAAACATTACTCTCACTACTACCCTCACCATCATCGAAAAAAACGCAGCTACCTGCTAAATTAAGTTGACATATTTATACCCAATCACTATTATTTTGCCTCACACAAAACCATTATAACGAGGCGCAGAATGCGAGTTGCATGGAGAAATCTTGGCTTTACAGTTGGAGTATCTGCCATCACTGGTACAGTAGGCGGATTCCTGGGATATGAAATAGGTATCAACAATGATGAAAACCATGCCAATATCTGGACTGGAATAATCGCTGCTGCAACGGTAATTGCAACAGTAGTCATAATAAGGCGTAAAGTGGGTGCTTTTTTTCATGATTGTGGAGACTGTTTTTTTAAACGTGATCAAACCAGACAAACAAACCCAGTTCATACAAATTCAGCGCCTGGTTCACCTAATTTGACTGGACAAAAAGACAATAGCGAGAATGACGATAACGATTCAGTAGATTCTCTGGAAGCCCAACTTCCTAATGATTCTCAAACCCCTTATAAACAACTGGCAAATACTTGAATCAATGCAACTTCGCTCTAAACTCTTCCAACCCATCCCCTAAGCTAGACAACACTAGTTTGGGGACTGCAGCATAAAACCGCGCATCTTCTAATGTTTGCATATCATACTGCCCTTCCATTAAACCCTGCGGTGTCGTCAACTGACAAAAACTATGATAACTAAATGATTTCCCTGGCTTAATAATCGGCTGTAATCCTACCACACCTGGCCCACGAATTTCTTCGATGTGGCCACTCATATCCGTAATTTTCCACTGCCGTCCCAGAAGCTGCAAAATTTCATCCATTTGATTTTCAATATGCACCATATAAGCCCAAACAAATCGTCGTTGTTTCACTGAAGATTCATGCGCTAAATAAGTCGCCTCTATTTCGACCTTCACTTTAAATTCTTTCGCTGCCATTATATTACACCTACTGCCATTGCATTTAATAATTTTTGATGGATACCACCAAACCCGCCATTACTCATAATGACGACATGATCGCCTGATGTTAAAGTAGGCACCAAATTTTTTACTAAGGTATCTACATCTTCATACAAAGCTGTAGGCTGAGAAAATGTCTTCAATACCTCAGCTAAGTCCCATGATGCTTGATCAGGTTTTTTACAAACTACACGGTCTGCATCGCATAAAGCCTGCTTGATCGCATCTTTATGCACACCGCTGCGCATAGTATAAGACCCAAACTCTAATACGACAACAATTCGTGCTTGTTTTACTTTTGAGCGCAAGCCTGCCAATGTCGTTGCAATCGCCGTTGGATGATGAGCAAAATCATCGTAAATCGTAATGCCATTGATTTTTCCGCGGATTTCCAAGCGGCGTTTTACATTTTTAAACGAACGTAAAGCAGTGATTGCTTGCTCAGGTGATACGCCTGCGTGATGAGCTGCTGCCATTGCAGCTAAAGCATTTGCTACATTATGTTGTCCCAGCAAGTCCCATTGTACTTGACCCTGGGATTGATTATTAAAAAACACTTCGAACACACTACCATCTGCTTGCACCAATTTTGCCTGCCAATCCCCTGTTTTTCCCGCAAATGTTTGTTGTTTTGACCAACAACCTTGTGT
Source organism: Gammaproteobacteria bacterium SCGC AG-212-F23 (assembly GCA_001644445.1). GTDB lineage: Bacteria > Pseudomonadota > Gammaproteobacteria > DSM-16500 > DSM-16500 > SCGC-AG-212-F23. Next base: position 58 of record LSTE01000059.1, on the reverse strand, counting down.
CAATACATCTTGCAAGTTTTGATCTTCTGCATGTCGTATAATCAAACCATTGCCTGGC
>LSTE01000058.1 GCA_001644445.1 Gammaproteobacteria bacterium SCGC AG-212-F23 | reverse complement strand
CCTAAGCGCTGTAAGCGCGCCGTATTTTTTATGGCGCGCCTATAGCGTTTCGCCCAAGATGACATTCATTCTTAATGTGGGGTACTGCGTGAACTGACTCTTCCTAGATTTGAAACAACTTGCGTGGAAATATTATTTCTTGTGAATAACCCGTAAATAGCATATGCACTAGCGACTCCAAAACTTGTATACAATGCTGCTTTGATCCAGTTAAAAGAAGTAGTAACGGGTTTTTTCACAACCACAGGTTGAATTAATAATCGTGTTGCCTCACCCATCGCCTTGGCTGATGCGATTAACTTATCCGCAGGTTGTGCACAAGAAATACGGAAAAATCCCTCTTTAGGATCCAAATCAAAACCAGAACCAGGCACAACACCCACATTCGCCGCATGCATAAAATAATTTACGATATCTACATCATCACGGATAATTGATGTACCTATCTTTTCACTAAAACCTAATGCTGCTGGAATTTCACTACCTACTAAATGTTTTGCGTTGACTAATAAATAAAAAGCACCGCCCGGTTTTTCTAGTGGCTTAAGATTATATTTCGCTAACTCCGCTTGCATGATATTTAAATTGTTTTCATACTCTTGACGAATCTTCGTTAAGAATTTTCGTTCTTTATCTTCTAGGTAATCATGAATTGCAATTTCTAAAGCACGTTGAGAAAGCACACATACACCTGCAGTGCCACATATTTCCTGTTGCGCCATGGCCTGCATCCAAGTGGAGTTAGCTGAAACCAGCCCTACTCGCAATCCTGGCGCTCCTGCTAATCCTTTTGCACTTGAATTGATAATAATACAACGGTTTTTTAACTGTGGTGCTACGTCAAGCGCTGTGAAATGATCTGAATAGTTCAAATCGCGATAAACATCATCAATAATAATAGCAACATCGGGAAATTTTTCGAATACTTTTGCAAGAGCAAGCACATCTGACTTAGTTAATGAATACCCCGAAGGATTGTTAGGATAATTTAAAATGACTGCTTTCACCTTAGAGTTCGTTTGTAATTCTTTTTCCAATGCTAAAATATCTGGCTGGGTACTGGCTCGCATCATAGGAATACCTGTTAATGTTGCACCTATTGATGCCACCTGAACTTTGTACGTGCTAAAATAAGGTTTAAAAGCCAATATGACATCACCTGGATTTAACAGGATATTAAATGCATTCATTAATGCTTCTGTTGCACCTACAGTCACCATAACTTCATCTGTCGTAAATGAAACACTGGGGTACCAATGATTGTATAATTTAACAATCATCTCTAATGTTGTTGATGTGCCTACCGTAGGTGGATAATCAAAAGAAATTCTATCTTCTTTTAAGTCGTTAACAAGACGATCTACCACTACTTGATTAAGTTTGATATGCGGCTGACCTATTGATAAATTACGTATAGGTTGCAGATTGTCTTTTTTTCTTTCTGCATTAATGGTCGTAAGCGTTTTGAAAATTTGCCTAATGGCAGAACCTGGAACCTTGGTGCGCTCGGCAAGTTGGATAGGCATAAAATAATTCCTCGTTATATAGTAGTAATATAAGGAATTATATGGGATTTTTATTATAGCTAAAATTAGATATAGGCTATTGTTATTATAGTTAAAATTTATAGTGAAGTGATAATAGATGAGAGGATTTTCTGCACAGCCTTGATGTGTCTATTTTCGTTACGGTAAATCAGGCACAACTCATCGAAGTGAGATGGCGTTTTAGCAACTATTTTTAATTCGCCAGGAAAAAGTGATTGCACAACACGCTCGGGTAATATGCCAACACCACATCCGCTTGCGGTTAAACTGGCAACGACTTCCATACTATCTGAGGTGAGTATACGATCGAAATGTATACCTGATTTTTTTATTTTTTTTAATAAAAATTCTGCTTGCATAGTCTCTGGATTGCAAATAATAACTGACTTTCCTGAATGCAGGTCTTGGATTTTTTTGTGGCCTTTGCCGACCCAAAAAGTGGTTTTATCTGTGCCTAGTTTGCGAATAATCAAATCAGGATGCTGGATGGGATTAATGACTATGCCAATGTCAATTGATAGATTGATGACTTTTTCGGTAATTTTCCGTGAAATTTCGTGTTTTAATTGGATTTCTAATTTGGGATAGCGTTCTAACAAATCAGGTAAAAATTTTGAAACTAAATAAATAGCAATCACAGAATTGCAGCCTATGGTGAATTGACCTTGAATTTCTTCTGCTGAGGATAACGCTTGTGATTTTGCATTTTCCCATTGTTGCAACAGTTGGCGTACGTGCGCTAATAATTGCTTTCCTGCCTGGGTCAGTGTCACGCCTTGTTTGTGCCTGATGAATAATGCAGTGCCTACGGATTTTTCTAGGCGTTTAATGGCTAAGCTTAATGAAGGTTGGCTTATACCTAATCTCTCGGACGCGCGGGAAAGATTCAGGGATTGGGTGACTTCGAGGAAGTATTCTAGTTCGGCAGAGGATGGGAGCATAAATATTTCCTATGATGATTTTTTTTATTATATGATTTATTAATAGCATTAACAATGGCAATAAGCAGGAGATCCCTCCCCGCGTGTTTTAAGCGGGGATCTCCATCTAAATAGATGGATTCTCATGCAGGGATGACAAAAAAACTGGATCCCGCGGACAAGCCGCGGGACGACGTCTCGTGGAGCTTAAGAAAGATTTTTAATTTAAAACAGGAAATTTCAGGTTTTCAAACATGTAGACTGCGGTGAGCTTTTCCGAGTCTTTGTCGAAGATAAATTCATCGACAAATTCGCCGTTGACTTTTTCGTCATCTTTTAGTTGTAAATTCAGATGGAATCTTGCAGCTAAACGATCTTTGTCATCGTAAGAAATAAATGTTTGATGCAATTGTGTATTACCCGCAGTAACTTCGGGCAGGAATGCATTAAAAAATTCTATGGCATCTAATTTGCCGCGGGAAGTAGAAACAACAATGGCATTTTGGCTGAATATGTTTTTCATGTCTTTATAGTCGGCATTTTGTAAATTGTTAAGATATTGATGGATTGTTTTTAATCTAGCTTCGTTTATGTTGTTAGCATGGGAATAGACTGGAAATGAATAAGATAAACATAATAAAGTGGATAAAAGAATTAAGCGACGAATATATTTCATATGGCTACTCTCAAATAATTACGGGAAACTCCAGCATACTATCTTTCTTGCTCATGATGAATAAAATAGAATTTATCGTTACAATAGATAAAAACAATATATTAAAAACCAGTTTGCGCTAGCTCATAAATCAAGTTGAATTCTAATTGCCCGCTCAACATCTATCATATTTTGCTCCGACAACTTCCCAATTTTATTTTTTAATCACTGCTTGCTTACTATTGCTAAAGGATCAAAATCAACCCGCTATACATCACTTCTCTGTATCATTAATATCTCCTATCACTCCCTCACTCCAATCCAATGCATCATGTTCTCTTTGCTCATCCAATGCCATTTCTTGATAAATAACCGATAAATATTCGGTAGAATAAATAATCATATTGAGTACCTCATCCACACCGGCAACACGCGGTTGATGTAATCCATGAATTTCCAAAGGCCTACGCTGTATTCTACGTTGCCTAGACGGTCGGTTTTGGATTCGGGGTAGGCGATGCCGAAGCCGAAGAGGCCGGGGGCGATGATGCCGTTTTTATCGTTGTAACTCACAAGACCAATGCCTTCTATCACGGGCAAACAACGTTTCTCGAAACCGATGGCGTAAACGACTTTATTGCACTCAGGTAAATATTGTTGAATATTTTCATCGGAAGAAAAATAACGGCGCAAATGTTTAGGTTGTTCACCATCAATCGCTTGCCGTGCCCAATTTGCTGTTTGACCTTTTAAACCAGTATTATCAAATAAAATCCAATCATCAAAAAAAACAGCATAACAAAGCGGCGAGCGATAAAAGTTAATAACTTGTTGCACAGGATGTTCTAATAAATGCCTCACGGCCATAATACCTGAATGCGAAGAACCAAACACAGCGACTTTATCGTCTTTGCTACACACTGCACTGATGCGTTTCCTATCTAGCACGTTTTCTAATGCGATTTCTTCAACACTAGGATGTGATAGTGATTTTGGATCTGCGCCTACCGCAAGCACAATATGTTTAGAAAAATATTTTTTTGTTGGTGTTGTAATTTCCCAATAATGTTGGTGGATTTGTAATTTTTCTGCGAGAGCTTCTACACAAGTCACGCGTTTTTTTAAATGATCAGATACCCACTGTAAAGGAGTCGCCATATGATGTAACTCACAAGTTACATGTGGATCTTGCGTGTGTAGGGAAAAATTTTTTTGTTGTTCCTGGTAATCAAACGCATGACATTCCAATAAAAATTTAGTGAATAACCCCGCCTTAGTATTACTAGAAACATTCCGCCAACGCGTACCAAAATCGCCTACACGAAATAAAGGATCTATCCAAAGGATTTGTTTTTCAGGAATACCATGATCTAGTAACTTACCGACGGCTGCAATACCTGCGGGACCTGCGCCTATGACTGTCCATAAATAATGAGGGTTCATCTTTTTTTCGCATCAATAAAAATACCGTTTAACACTATAAACAGAGTTCTTGCGAATGACAACCAGAAATCAATCCATCGCAACTACTTTAGGTTTAACTAAACGCTCAAAATCGAGATAAGTCATTTGCAATAATTCTGAGTGTGAACCTGCATTAAATAAAATCTGTTTTTGCATAGCGAGATGGTTGGAAACATACACTGGCATATCATACAAATTACCAAACGGTGGCATAGCACCGACTTCGCATTCAGGAAATTTTCCTTTGAATTCAGACTCGCTGGCAAGATCAATTTCTTTGCCTATCGAATCTTTCAACGCAGAAAAATTAATATGATCATTAGCGGGCAACACCATCATGGCTAATTGTTTGCCTACTTTAATAATGACAATCTTGGCTAAAGCCTTACCTGAAATATGGGCGGAAGCCGCCACTTCCTGGCTAGTATAGGCCGGGGAATGACTTATGCTTGAATATTTGATATGCTGGTTGTCTATAAATTCTTTGAGCTTTTTCACTGGCATGGCACGTCCTCCTGAATCCCTCAAGGTAACAATTACTATTATAGTGCTTAATCTTTAACCTGTGTAAATATTTATCATATGAAACTGACAATAACCCCTTATCGCTGGCTATATCTCTTTATTTTTATTCATATTATGGTATGGACGCTGGTGCCTTTTTGTGTGCGTTTTTCCCTGCCTATGGATGCTTTAGAGGGCACTATTTGGGGACGGTCACTCGCGTGGGGGTATGACAAAAATCCTTTCCTCAACGGCTGGTTGACTGAAATTGCTGTTTGGTTAGGGGGGCATTCGGATTGGGTCATTTATCTTTTCAGCCAATTGTCCGTAGGTATTTGTTTCTTCTGCGTTTGGCAACTGGGGAAACGTATTGTGCCACCGCTTTATGCTTTGTTAGCCGTGCTCTTATTGGAAGGTGTGCAATATTACAATATTCATTCTATTGATTTTAACGATAATACGTTGGAGCTCGGTTTATGGAGTTTAACGATTTTGTATTTTTATCTCGCTTTGCGAATAGGCAAAACTCGGCAATGGTTGTTCACCGGCATTTTTGCCAGTTTAAGTATGATGACAAAATATTACAGCATTGTTTTATTATTACCTATGTTGGTTTTTTTAATAATTCATCAACGTAAATCATTTTTACAAAAATCATTTTATTGGGGTTTAGGTATTTTTATACTGATGATGATACCGCATATTATCTGGTTGTTTTGTCATGATTTTATTACCTTGAATTACGCGGTAAATCGTGTCGCTGCTGACGCGACTTGGTGGAACCATATTCGTTTTCCATTGGGATTTACTTATCAGCAATTTGTTGCATTTGCGCCTGCGTTAGTGCTATTCAGTGCATTACTAATAGGGAATCGGCCGTGTTTTATACGTCCTAAACCTTTAGTGAATTCGTTTGATAAATTGTTTTTACTTTACGTAGGATTGGGGCCGTTTTTTCTAACTCTGTTATTATCTTTTATTACTGGTATGCGTCTTAGAGCGGGCTGGGGACAACCTTTGTTATCTTTATGGAGTTTATTATTATTAATTTGGTTAATGCCTACGATTACAGCACCGCGATTTTATCGGTTTATTTTAGTTTATGTTGTTGTGTTTTCACTTGCTGTATTTGGTTATTGTAATGCGTTGATTAAAGCAGAATTGCCTTCTAGCGCTAATTTTCCCGGGAAAAACATTGCCAGTGATCTCACTACTTCTTGGCATGAAAAATTCCATGCGCCACTGGCATTTGTTGCAGGGCCTCGTTGGTTAGCAGGCAATATCGCTTTTTATTCTAAGGATAAACCTAAAGTATTTATTGATTGGAATAAAAAAGTAAGTCCATGGATTGATGAAGCTGCATTGAAAAATAAAGGTGCTATATTTGTGTGGGACTTGACGGAAGATGGGCAAACTTCACGGAAAGAAGTAGTAAAACGGTTTCCACAATTATTGCAATCAGAAAATTTACATTTTGCTTGGATGCGGAATAAAAATATGAAGCCATTTAAGGTAATCGTGGCATTTTTGCCGCCGGAGAATGACAGTAGTGTTCATGCTTCTTAAGCTGGATCGCCATTCAAATCAGTGCGAGGCTTATCCGCGGGATCCAGTATTTACTTCGTCATCCTCGCACGTTTTTAGCGGGGATTTCCCACGCAAGATAATATTTTCAACACAACTTCATCAATCTCATTTTCCGTCGTAAACCGTCCAAATGAAACCCTGACACTGCAATTTGCGTCTTTCTCACTAAATCCTAATGCTCGCAACACATAAGAGGCTTCCACTCCTTTAGAATCACAGGCGGAACCTTTAGAAAATGCAACGTCGGGTAATGATTGCAAAAGTTTTTCTGCTGGTAAATTTTCAATACGTAAATTCAGAATAGTAGGTATCGTGATTGCTAGTGGAATATTTATTTTAATTTTAGAATTCGCTTTAAGCCCCGCAACAAAACGATCACGCAAGAATTGCATTTTTTTATAATCTGCGGTCATTTCAAGTTGCGCAATACGAAAAGCTTCCCCCATACCAACAATTTGATGAGTAGCCAATGTTCCTGAACGCATCCCTTGTTCCTGGCCACCGCCATGCATTTGTGCTGCAACTCTAACACGCGGTTTTTTTCTCACATAAAGAGCGCCTACACCTTTAGGGCCATAAATTTTATGTGCACAACAAGAAATTAAATCCACGGGAATATCTTGAACATTTAAAGAAATTTTACCCGCACTTTGTGCGGCATCGACATGTAATAAAATATTTCTTTGAGAAGTCAGTTCCGCGATTTTTTTGATATCTTGAATTACGCCAATTTCGTTGTTAACTTGCATAATTGAAACAAGAATAGTGTCTTGACGCAAAGCACTTTTTAGTTTTTCAACATCAAGTAGACCATTCGTCTCCGGTGTTAGATAAGTCACAGAAAAACCGTTTTTTTCAAGATATTGACAGGTATCTAATACAGCTTGATGTTCTGTTTTTAAAGTGATGATGTGTTTGCCTTTTTGTTGATATAATTGTGCAGCGCCTTTTAATGCTAGATTGTCTGCTTCTGTTGCACCGGATGTCCAAATGATTTCAGAAGACTCTGCAGAAAACAAATTTGCTACGTGATTACGTGCTTCTTCCACCGCTGTTTTGGCCACTTTGCCCATAGCGTGTGTAGAAGCAGGGTTAGCAAACACGCCTTCTGTTGTTAAATACGCTGACATCTTTTTTGCAACACGTGGATCAACAGGTGTTGTTGCTGCGTAATCTAAATATATCACAGTATACCCATAATAAATCATTATTAAGTGTTCAGGATAACATCTTGCGGCGACCTTGACGAGATTTCTTCACGAAAAATCCTCGAAATACTGGCAAGTATTCCTCCGGTTTTTCGTGAAGAAATCTCGTCAATCTCTTGCAATCTGTTATCCTGAACACTTAATAATGATTTATTATGGGTATAACCTCGTTGAAAATATTTTTTTGCTGAAAGTAATATGTTTATGTAACAAATAATTGGGTAAAATCATAATAATTGTTGTTGCCATTCGTAGTATGACTTTAGGAAATGGGATAAATCTCACTAGCAAAGCCATGACTAACATATTCATCACTAATGATACCGCAGCAACGGATATATATAATGGCAATTGTTTTTGTAACTCTTTAGAGGTGCATTTGAAAGTTACTATTTTATTCGCTATATAATGAAAAATAGCGGCAAGCGTGTAGCCTGATACTAATGCAATTTGGTAATACCATTGAAATTTCAAAAAACACAGGGAAAATGTGCCCCAGTCAATAGCAGTGGCAATTGTGCCTATGATGATGTAAAACGTGAATTCGTGTAGTGCGATCCAGCGTGAGAGCATAGATAAACCTCATTAAAAAGATGTTGTAACATAAATATTCTTTCTTAAGCAGGAGATCCCCGCTAAAAGCATGCGGGGATGACGATACTAACCTGGCAGGGCCGAGAATTAAAACGATGTTTTTACAACACGCCCCCGCGAGGCCTTCACCCGTCATCCCCGCATGCTTTTAGCGGGGATCTCCTGCTTAAAAAATAAAACCCTCGCCACACTCCACACAACTCACTGCATTATATAACTTTTTCCGGCACACTTCTTAAACCCATCCCCAACTGCCCAGCCTCGCCCGACTCATGATACTCAGCATCTTGATTCACTTGCCAAATATCATATTGTTTTTTTCCCGCTAAAATATTTTTGACGGAAAGCATCGCGGTCATCATAGCATGATCTTGATTATTATATTTGTGCATGCCATTACGTCCAACAAAATAAAAGCTGGGATAATTTTTCTCTATTTCTTCACGAATAATTGCTACATTTTTTTTATAATCCGCATCATATACAGGATATGCTTTGGGTTGTCTTACTACACAACCATCAATAATATCTTCCGCATTTGCTAGTCCAATTTTTTGAATCTCATGCTTAGCTTTTTCAATCAGATCATTATCGTGAGACTCCCAAAGACCATCACCTGCAAAACAAAAATATTCCATGCCATAACAACACATACTTGGATCAGGCACCATTTCAGGTGACCAGGATTTAAAGTTTTGAATACGACCTACATCGACCGTGGGATCATGAATATAAATCCAATTATCATCAAAATGTTTTTTATCTTTTAAAATCAACACAACAATCAAAAAATCTCTATATTTTAGCTGTGATGCTGCATGTAACACTGCCGTTGGCAACTGCGGCTTAAAATAATCGATGATCATTTCATGCAATGGCGCGGAGGAAATAACATGTGTCGCATCAAATAATCCTATATCACCATCCGAATTTTTATAAGTAATATGCCAACATTTCCCATCAAATTCGCAACCTGTCACACGCTGGCCTAGGAGAACAATGTTGCCAGAATGTTTAATTTTTTCCGCGCACGCTTCCCATAACATTCCTGGGCCCTTGCGTGGATAACGAAACGTATTGATTAATGTTTTAATCACATCGCTTGATTTTCTTGCAGGCTTTAACGCATTCATTATCGCAGACATTAAGGAAAGACCTTTAATTCGCTGCGCCGCCCAATCTGCTGAAATTTGCCTGCAATCCATGCCCCAGACTTTCTCTGTGTATGTTTTAAAAAAAATAGAAAATAATTTTTTACCAAAATGATTGCTAACCCATTCTTCGAAATTTTTGGGATCTTTGACTGGAAACAACTTAGCTCGCAAATAAGAAAGAAAACAATAAACTGATTGCCAAATTCCTAACTTAAATAAAACTTCAAAAATTTTCAAAGGATATGCAAAAAATTTTCCCCGATAAAAAATTCTAGATGATCGTGGCCGATTCAACATATCGTTAGGCAGAATTTCTGACCAAAAATCTTCAACCTCTTTAGATTTAGAAAAAAATCGGTGGCCGCCGATGTCAAAACAATAACCCTTGTATTGTACTGTTCTAGCAATACCGCCTACATATTCAGGATCAGATTCTAACACTGTTACGTGAATATTGTGCTTGGATAAGAGATAAGCAGCTGTCAAGCCTGCTGGTCCTGCGCCAATAATAGCCACATGAGTTTGCATAATGGGTCAGTCCGTGTATGATGGGTGCTGAATCAATAGTAATATAAAGTAGCTGATATGTTAAATAAAGTCGACAGATTCGATAATTATTTTTTGCTAGGCATAAGTGTACTTTGCCTACTCTATTTTGCTTTTGAATTGTACTATATTCCTAATGGGTTATTGTCTTGCGATGAGTTTTGGTTTGGCCATCATATATTTCAATATACGCATTTTTTGCCTTATCGTGATTTCCTGCCTTACAAAACGGTATTAGGATATTACTTGCTTTCCTTGCCCATGTTTTTTTCTCATGACATTTTAGCGCCACTTTATTATATCAAAGATGAAATTGCTCTAATTAATACATTTGCACTCGCACTTGCGGCTTATTGGATGACGCGATTTTTTAATCACAAGGCGGTATTACTTACTTTATTGTTGATTATTACAGGTCATGTATTTGTTATTTATTCAGCGGATTTACGTGTTGATGCCATCACCGCTTGGTTAGGATTATTTTCAATTTTATTTTTATTAGCAAATCGTGCATTATTTTCTGGATTAATGTTAGCATGCGCATTTATGATTTCACAAAAAGCTTTATGGTTTTTTGCTGCGAGCAATATTGGCTTATGCGCCCACTGGCTTTTTACAAAACGCGACTGGCAAACAATTAAAACTATTGCGTTATTTAATTTTTCCATTTTTATCTTCATCGGCATCTATCTTTTAGCCTGGATTTTATCATCTGATCTACATACCGTGCTGCATAGCGTATTTTATGAGGGTTATACACAAGCAAAAATTGACTGGTATGCTCGGTATATTTTACCTAACTGGTCTGGTTTACTTAAAAATGGTCCTATTTTTCTATTATTATGGCCTACTACTTTTCTTACTTTGTTTGTTAAACCGACTTTTGCCCAACCTTCCCCATTTCGTTTATTTGGATTGATTTATGCAAGTGCGATATTTATTTTTTTAATTTCTTATAAACAACCTTTTATTTACAATATGATTTATTTAGTTCCTGCATTTTTTCTTTTGTATGCGGATTTTTTTTCATGGGTTCTTGCACTAAAAAATGGGTTCATTTGCAGGATTAGCAATCGCGTATTATTTTATATCGTTTCGTTTTGTGCTATTTTTATTTTAGGTGTTACAACATATTTACGGTTGCCGCTTGCATATAATATTTTACTGACTATACCGTTATTACTAGGTCTTTATATTAGTTATCAAAAAACCAAAGAATTAGAGTTACTTAAATTAATATGGGTCCTTGTAATAACATTTGGATGTATTTGTCCGTTAGCACATTTTATGACGATTGCATCTGTATTTTTTGGCAGCGATTACCAGCAGTCTGTTATTCGTTTGTCTGACGCACTTTTGGATAATTCTAGCAGTTATTTTGCAGGGACACCTTTGCTTTACAACAAAAACCAAACTATAGAAGGTTTAAAAAATCCGATCGCACCCGCCATACAATGGCTTTATGATGAAAATCCCAAATGGTTGCCTGTGTTTATTCCATCGCTTTATATCGTTCCGAAAACGCAAAATGAAATTTTGCAAGAATTGAATGACCATCCTGTGAAATTTTATGTTAATAACTATCGTGTTGCTGCACTGCCACCGCGTATTTTAGATTATTTAGCAACGCAGTATGAACATTATTGGGCTAGTATTTATATTTATGCGCCGGAAATAGCATCTGGTAGGCAACATATAGATATTCATTTTTCGGGGAAATATTTAATTGAATCTGATAATAATATCGTTATTGATAACCAGCATTACCCATCGCAAAGTTATGTAGTTTTAATGGCAGGGAATCATTTATCAAAAAGCGTGAGTGATTATCGATTGAAATTTGCGCCGGAGATATCGGAGAAAATGTTGAATCCAGCATACAAAAATGATCAGTTGGAAACGATGTCAAAAATGTGAAGAGTCATCTTGAGCACGTAGCTTGATAAATCCCCCTTTGATCCCCCTTTGATCCCCCTTTTTCAAAGGGGGATTTGCTTTTCCTAATTATCGAGAGGGTGTCAATTCTGTTGCTTTAATTGTATAGCCGTGATCTTTTATTTCGTGGACAACTAACGGTTTAAAATAAGCAAGCACTTGCCGCGCATAGCGCGTATCTTCAACATTAGGAAATTCAATATAAAAAATACGGGTAATTTTTTTATTGTTCATTGATTGTTGTATTGTACGCGGATCGTTGGCATACAAAGGTACATGAGTATCTTTAACTTTGAGAGTCCATTGATGCGTTTCATTAGTCAAATTTCCGTAGATATAATAATCTGCCAGCGGATGTGTTAAAATGATATCGCTTTCTCCAATTTGTAATTTTCGAGAAAATTGATTTAACAATGTTGCCAATTTTGCATGTTCGAGATTGTAAACCAGTTGATCTCTGCCATAACCACAACATTCCAACGTTTCACTAGTCATGTTGAGCATAGGATGTCGCCCAAATTGAAATGTGCCATAAACTGATTTAGATACAGGATCTATTGTTTTAAAACATGAAGCTAAGGATAAGATAATAAATATTACACCTATTATAGCACCCCAATAACGCGGTAAAGATTTTAGGGTAAAAATAAACAGCCATGCGATTAAAGGAAAAACTAATAAATAATAACGCACATTCAACACATGAGGAAATTGACAAAAAATATAAATCGAACTAACCAAAAGAAGACTGATAAAAAGAATGGTTTTAATTTCATGAGCAATAACCAATACTCTCTGTGGGCGAAAAAACAAGACTTTCATGACAAATATCAGCAAAATAACCCACTGAAAATTCAAGACAAAAATTGTATTAATAGCCGAATAAAAATGTGGCTCTCGCCAATCAATAAAGATTTGCTGGAAAATTTCAGCAGGGCGGATATTATTAAATAGCAAATGATCAAACGCCACATGTGTTTTAAACCACATGAAATAGCCATAAATTAAAAATGGCCAAGTTAATATCAACCCTTGTTTAAAATTAAATTTCCATTGGTTGGCTGCTTGGGAGTAATACAGCAAATAGAAAAAACAACAAAGAGCATAGTAAACAACACCCGCCTCTTTCGAAAAGAGTAAAGCAAAACCAAATATTGAAGCCAATATCACGCGAAAGGTCAGAAAACACCAGAAACTCATTAAACTCAAAGCAAATACAACTAAATCAGGTGTAGGATTAATGGCATTCGCAATCACCACTGGGTTCCAACAAACAGTGACCATTCCCATCATTACCCAAACTTTATCAGCAAACAAAATTTTCAATATGGCATAAAGAAAACAAAATGCGCTGAGCAATAAAACCAAACTAGTTAAATGAATTAAAACTACATTACCAAAATTGATATATTGCATAAGCGCATAAAGCAATCCATAAAATAGCGCGCCATGATTCGTACAATTAAACGTCATTAAGTGAAATGGATTAGCAACGCCTGCTAACACACAATTATTGAGATACGCTCTACCATCCCAGAGTGGCACATAATTAAAATAAGTAACAAATATACCTACGAATACCGCAACGGGTAATAGATAAGATAAATACTCCGCTACGTTTTTTTTAAAAAAATTCTGTAAACTCATAGCTGTCCTCATATGCCCTCACCCCAACCCTCTCCCGCTGTGAGACCAACAAATTTCTGACTACCCATGGCGGGAGAGGGAGCGATACTCAATAATGCTACTCATCACAAACTAAATCCCCCTCTCCCGCCATGGGTAGTCAGAAATTTGTTGGT
>LSTE01000057.1 GCA_001644445.1 Gammaproteobacteria bacterium SCGC AG-212-F23 | reverse complement strand
TATATCTTTCTGAAAGTTTATTTTTAGGTGGCGATTATCGCTTAACGCAAATCCCTGTGGAAGGCGGAACTATTTGGACATCCATTCGTGGATCTTGGCATTTTACTGATAAAGACTTTAATCAAACGGTGAAAAAAATAATACTGACCGAAAGAAATTTTTGGAATGATCATTATTTTCCTTATTATTTAGTGAACTTAATCCCCATAGGAACCGTTTGTAAGAGCCAAGGCGGCACGGGTCTTAATCAATCTTTTACCGCATTTATGGGATCAGATTGTGTGATAGGTCATGGCACTTTATGGTTAATCGCTCATGAATATTTTCACACTTGGAATAAACCTAGCAGATTCATGTTAAAACCTGATGAGAAACAAGATAGATATTATGCTTGGTTTACCGAAGGATTTACTAACTACTACGCTGGTTTATTTTTACTTAAATCTGATTTAATCAGTTTTGAAGAATATATTAATAATTACAATAGAATCATCAAAGCTTATTACACTTCCCCCGCAATCGATTCAACCATTACCGACGTACAAAAAAAATTCTGGAAAAATCACGACGTTCAACTCATCCCCTACGAACAAGGAGAAATCATAGCCCACAATTGGAATGCGATCATTAAACAGCAATCAGGCAACAAAAAATCGCTAGATAATTTAATGAAAGCGTTAATCAACACGAAAACTCCAAAACTTTCTCTACAACAAATGAACCAAATCGCCGAAAAATTCATGAAACCCGGCATCATGGCTGATGTTGATAAGATTAATCAAGGCCAACGCATAGAACCCAATAGCAATTCTTTAGGCCCTTGCGTCAATCAAACTATGCAAGACAATATTCCACAATTCACGCTCAACAAACCTATGTGGGACAAACAACGCAAGCAATGCCTGGCGTGGTTTTTTTCATAAAGAGCTTCATATAGAATTTGTTACAACGAAATATAACAAAATTTTTCAGCATTCCTACATAACCTTACTGCGCTAGCTTAACTGCGGTTCCATGTAAAAAATTTATTTTTTATTTTTTTTATAAACTTCTCCGTCATTTCTTTTTCCAACAGCTTGAACATATACGATCTTGTGATCAAACGTGTAAATAACACGATATTCACCAATATCGACTCTGTATTGATTATCAGACCCGTGCAACTTAATGGCATCGTGCGGCATAACATTTCTTCTCAAGTCCATTATCGTACTATAAACTTGTTTAAATTGTTTAGGCGGTAATTTCTCTAGAAAATCATCAACCTGTTTTGTGATGTCCAGTAGTCTCATCGTCGTTTATATTAATCCCTGCTCTTTTTGCATATTTTTGTAATCGATTGGCAGTCTCTTTCACACCTAGATACCCACCCTTCTCTGCTCGACTAGCAAGCATACTCCAATAAATATCTTCATACTGAGACAATTTCTCAAACTCATCATAAGAAATAAGCACGGCACTTGGACGTCCTGATTTCTCTACAATGACAGGCGTTTTCATACACGCTTCAATGTATCTACCTAAATTATTTTTAAAACTGGTGGCATTAATATGCATACTCTCTATCCTCTTATGGCTATATTAGTTATTATAGCTAATTTAGCTAAAATAGCAATACGCAGCAATGCTTAGTGAGCGAGCAGGAAGAAGATATTCCAAAATAATTAGGCGTGAAAACATAGAGGAGGTAACGCATTGATTATAAAACATAATAATATGAAATCAAGCAAAACATTCACGAGGCAAAGAACACCCCCTCATCCGCCCTGCGGGCACCTTCTCCCACAAGGGGAGAAGGGACTGCTAACGTAGATCACCGTGGCAAACTTTTAGTGTCGGGGTTTTGGCTGTAGGCGTTGAGGATTTCTTCGAGTAGTTGATCGACGATGCCGAGTTGGACGGATTCTTCGATGATGCCGGCTTGTTCTTTGATTAGCGCTAAACGTTTTTCGAGTAATGCTTTAATTGAACCGGATGGGAACAAATTGGCTAACACACGGCGTGCTTCAACAGGGCCGATTTTTTGGTAGAGTTTGTTGCGGATGCGCGCATCTTCCGATGTCGTACTGAATGCCCATAATTCAATAGGACCTAGAGTACTTGTTAACAATTGCGTGTTCATACCCGATTTCGTTGCAAATTGAGCGAGGAAAGTAGCACCGCCTTCGCGTGGGCCGTGTACACGTGTTTTCAAAGCCGTGCGCGCAGTATCAGATAAACCGAAAATTTCTGTTGAACGCTTAATTGCTTGCTCAGGACCTGCATCCATAATAAAAATAGACGTTGCAAACTCAACCATCACAGGATCAAAATCATCGAGTGATTGTGAAATCAAAGCAATTTGCACGTTCCATTTACGGCCTTCACGCATATCTAAAATCACTTGATCACGCACCGCGCGTGCTTTAGAAGTACGATGGAATTCATCATATACTAAACGTTTCGGGTCTTCGCGAATTTCTAAAATACACCCACGATGATATTCACGATAAGCGTCTGGAATATCTGTCAGAATATCTTCGGTCAAATAAAAATTTCGACCCAATACATAACGCGCCAACATATACATCACAGCTGTTTGACGTTCAGCAGCATCACCACCACTTTTAGCCACTTCATCTAAATCTAAAGAAACCACACGTCCATCACCGATATCAAATTTAGTAATGCCTGACAAAATAGGATATTCGCGCACAGAACTTGACATCATACGACTAAACGCTTGAATCAAAGGCTCGCCCGTAGGTGCTTTCACTTGACCATATAAATCTTCAACCACTTGCGTACGACAAATCGCGGCCGCATCTGCTAATAATGGCATCGCAAAACGCTGCGCCAATAATGCTTCATGTTGAAATCCTGCTAAAAACAATCCATCAGTGACTTCCCACCAAGTAGTTTTATCATCCACAACAAAACCAATTTCATTAAGCAAATCATCGACAATCAACTCAATGCCTGCAGTATACAAGTGCGGCTTACCACCATCGGCAAGATAATTATATAATTCATCAACAATTAATCCAGCCATATCGGATACACCATCATATGGTCTTTCTGCACCTAAAGGTGTTGCCAATAACGTAATAAAATTCACAAGAAAACCACGATCTTGCGCAGTCGGATGTCTACAGCCTAATTGAGTATCAAAAGGATTAATAGAATAATCCGGCGTCATACGTAAACGATGATACGCTGTTAAATGTTTGTGTTCTGGCGGTAATGCTTCACGCAATAATGAAATCAAACCACTACTAGAAGGACCAATATCAATAATTGCAATACGCGGCAAACGTTGAATACCACCCGATAAACACAACGCTAAATTTAACGAATTAGATAACACCGATTTACCAGAACCCGGTCTTGCATACATCAAATCAATCCAAGTTGTTTGTTGCGCAGAACCGGGTTGATACGGCCAAGGTTTACCATCAGGCGATCGCAACAATACAGCACCAAATTGCCAAGCAGAAGCAGGACGCGTAAACGGCAGCATATAAACGACATCAGACAAAGGTGCAATCGAAGGTGTTGCAACACTATTACCCGAAAAACCTAAAATACTAGAAACAACACCAGCAAAAGCTTCACCACACACTTCCGACACTTCACAACTACCCCAACCCTCCACCGCTTTTGCTAATTCCGCTGCACGTGTACGCAGCAAACGAATATTGCCTTCTGGTGCCCATGTTGCAAAACTCACTTGCAAACGCACAACTGCTTCATCTGAATTCACTTCTATTTCGCGCAATAATTTCGAAGCATCATGCACTAAAGCGTTATGCGCAGCTGTCCAGCTTAATATCGATGCCATCATCGCTTTGAAAGTCATCGTGGAATAACCACCGCTTTCAATTAAAAACGACATGCGCCACGGGATTTGTGTTGCCAAAGTGCGCGAAAATAAACTTGAAAAAGCTTTTAATTCCTGCGGAAAAAGATCGATAAAAACAGGCGTGTAAATTCTATCACCCACGCGACAGGTACGTAGATCAATATTAACAGCATCACGTGGAAACACTTGTCGCGCCAGCGGTGGATACATCAATCCTGATAAACGATTACCAAATGCTTCAATATCACGCATAGGAATTTTATCGCCAGGTAATACTGCTCGCCAATTTTTGTCAGTAAAATCAGAATCCGCTGATTGACGAATTGCATGCACAGCATCATGCACTTCCAATGTTTGACAATAAATATTTAATGCCGTCATATCCGTTACCACAGAACGTACAAACGATGCGTGCGATTCACGTAAATCCGGCACTGCAGCTATGAGATTTTGGCCATTTTGAAATGGGGGAATATTATTATCACGAATTAATTTCAATTTATCTTTTTGTGCACGCTCCATTTGTTCTTTGCTCAATGTATAAGGCCGAGTCCATAGAACAAAATATAATTCTTCATGCGCACAATATTTAGAAAGATAATCGACACGTTCTTTAAATAAATCATCTAACCCCATTCTTAATCGTTTCGCAGTAGCACGCGCTGGTGAGAGAATATCTTCAATTTCTGGTTTTACAGCAGCACGATCATAACTAAAATAAACTTGTAATACATGACCACGTCTTTTTAACGTTGCTTGTAAACTTTGTGTTAAACCCCGATGAATAGCATCGAATTCCTCAGTACCTATTAATCGCGTCACACCAAACACGCGCACAATCGAAATCAAAGAACCATCGCGCGCAACTAAAGTATTGGTATCTTCTGCTGTTTCTAAATCACAATAAGATTCTGCTGTTTGTTTGACCTCAGTACTAAACCAAGCAATGATTGAATCTATGCTTTCTAAAAGAGGATCCACAAATTTATTCATATATTCCTTATTGAGAGGACTGTGCCGATTCCGCTGCTAGTTCTTCCAATGCCGCAGCGGCCCACGCTTCTAATTGAACTTTAAAATGGGTATAGGAAGGCAGTAAACGCAAATCATTTAAAATAGTCGCAGCAATACCTGAATAACTGGCTTGGTATTCCAAAATCAATTGTCCGAAAGCCGCAGGATTACTAGTCCCCGCTCCAAATTTACTATCAATAGGCTGACTGCGAAATTTAAAACTACGATAGATCGCCTGCGAAGTATCTTGATATCCTGTACCATTTCCCATTGCACAAAATAACACATGACAAAAACTATTTAAATCCGCCTGACTCATTTCAGGAAGATAAATCAATTGCCCGCCACTCATTTGATCAATGCCTACGGATTCTAAAAAAAGACATTGCGAACAAAAACAACAAGCTGTGGCGAGATTACTAAATTTATTATTGAGATAATTACCATCGAGATTGATAATCTCTTGATATTCTTTTGCTTGAAAACCACAATACTGACAAGTGTAATGATCACGCTGTAAAATACGCTCAGCAACTGGCAGAAAGGCTTTATCTTCGCGGCGTCTTACAAAAATACGCCATCCCGCTAAATTAACTGCCAGTTGGAGATCATACATAGCTCAAGACATCAATCATTAGAATGATGTAAACCCAGAGGTAGTACCCGCTTGACCTGCAGTACCAAACATTGTGCCGCCTAATGAACTGAATGTGGATGGCACAAAAATCAATGCAGCAGCAACAAACAGTAACGCAATCGGCATACCAATTGGAATTTGAGTTGGGTTATCTTTATGTGCTTTGAATTTAACGATAGCAGCCACCGCAAAACCTAAACCAGCAACATAAGCACCTGCAGTGATCAATAACGCAATATTACTTAAACTTTTTTTCGCTTGTCCTGCAACAGCTCCGATACCACCGGAAGTTGCTGCTGCCAATGCATCTAAACCATAAACCGCGAAAAGAAATGCAACAGCGGACAATACCGCAAATTTAACAAAACGACTCACCTTCATAGTATCTATCTCCTTATTAAAAAAATCATTTTACATCAAATCTGCGCCAATCCTAAAGTATTACTGATGGTTTGTATAAATTGGTACATGTTAATACATAAAGTGCCACCGATGATATGCGCCATCGCTTTACCAAATGAATCTTGATGGCCACCGTGACTCCCTACTTTCGCTAGTATCATTAAACCTCTGATAAAAGCAACATAACCGATTAACTGAATAATCATAAAACAATCCTGAATCAATGACGACCAAGCGTCACCTGAAGCAGGCACATATTCTAGAGGACTCGTATTCCCCCAAAAAGTACTGGTCGCTGTTTGCAATGAAGAAGGCAAATACAGCAGCGCAGCGCCCACAAAAATATACATCAACGGGCCTTTTAATTCGTACTGCGATGACATCATCGTACGCTGTTCTCCATATTGCTTCAACTTCATTATGCCCTGAAATACCATAAACATACCCAGTACATAACCAAGTGCCGTCGTAAACAATATGAGGTTAGGAACAGCAGCCGTGATGTTTTTAATCATGGTACCGGCATCAGGAACCAATGCCGCCTCAGCAACATTGACAAAAACAAGGCTTAAGAACCCTGTAACAATGATAACCCACTGTTTATACAGTGTAAATTTAGATGGATATCCCGGCATCATGGTTATACCTCTCTCTAAAATATCTCTGCTGTCTTACCTAAGTATATACCCATTTCGACCGATTACCGCTATTTTGTACAAAACTACCCGCCGTTTATTCCATAAGAAAGAGACACTAATCGCGTCCCTGTATCCACTTCTACCGTGCCATCGTATGGGTCTATTTTCGTGATTTTTCCGTATGATTTAAGCATATCGCCTTCAGCAACAGTAATCGTGTCGCCATTATCGGACCTTAACCAAGCACGGCCGGGAATAATGGCTTGTACTGTATAAGCTATCTTAGGTCCTGTTGCGGCTCTTGGCGTTACTGGCGGATAACCTTCAGGTTGACGTAAAGTCACTGAAGAAACAGAGGATGTCGTCGTCTTTGCAGCAACGCCTTGTAATAATTGCGTGACTTGATTCAAACTGGTTTCAAGACTTGCAATGCGCGTAGTCAGTGTATCCAGTTTGCCTTGCATATCTTTTGTTTGCGCTTCATAGGCTGCCATACGTTGTGCATATTCAGATTCCATCATATTCATCATTTTGGAATTCTGCTGCTCTAATGAACCTAAACGATCAGAAACTTCCGCACCGCCTTCTGTTGCGGCGGGTTGCGTTTGCGCAGCAGGTGGTTGTACAGGCGCTTGCGTAGTCTGTGGTGCACTCGGAGGTTGTTGTTGTGCAACTACTGCTGGTGATTTAGGTGTGGCTTGAGTCGCGGGTGCTTGGTTTTGACTAAATTCAGCAGCGGGTGGTGTCGCTGCATTAGGCATCATTTTATAAACAACAAAAACTAAAATAAAAAACACGCTAAGGCCTATCAACAAACGGCGGTATTGTTTTATTTTCGCAACAATATTACTTTTTACATCTTGTGTAGGCGCTACTGTCTTGGGTGCTTCTGTTTCCATTTCATAAGACACTTGATCATCTGAAAAGTGATACTCACCTTCCTCATGTTCTTCGTGACCTTCATAATTTTCGTCATGCTCATCATGTGACATCATAGTTAATCGCCTCTAACAATTAAGCCGACACATCTGCCATAAATAATATACCTATTCCCACGCCGGATTTCACTCTTACTGTCGCAGGGGTATTCGTATAATTAGACATAATCCCCGTCATTGCTGTTCCCACCTGACCTAAACCTACAGCAAGCTTATTGCCGGGACTAAATGTATTCGTTTGTGTCGTTGTACCAAATATACCCGTGGTCTTTGTCGAACCCGAATTGGTAATAGCATTAGCATACCCTGTTAAAAACGATGACGCCATGATAGAGCCGTATTTCAACATGTAATGATGATCCACGCTGGTTGCTAAAACAGTACGCGCAGTATCTGGATCAATCGCAAATGCGTTAACGGATTTACCGGTATTCCAGTCATCTTTATTCATCAAATTAAAAGTTAAGCTAACACGGTCTTTTCCGTTCGCTAATGCAAGTTTTCCTAATAATTTTGCGCCCGCTAAATCACCACTCACGATGGTTGCCATCACTGGGGTATCAGGATAATCACTATCAACAGCGGTATCTAATATTCCAAATAAAATGGTGCCTGCTTTAATCAGTGGTTTTCCGCCTATAGTGGTAGTCGTTGTTGTGGTTTGTGTGATTGATTTACCATTGGCATCAAACAATCCTGGCCCTGTTCCTTTTTCTTTTTTATCTTGATTACCCGCTACATGCTGCATGGTTTTAGGTTGTTGCCATGTGGTTAAGACTGACTGCGCTTGACCTGACATTGCTGTTTGCAAATCTTGAATACGTTGTCTTCTCGCAGCTTCTGCGTCGGCTGCAGCTTGGGCTTGGGCTGCTTTAAATTGCTCTGTCTCAACGGCTGTAGGCCCTGCTGCTGCACCTTCTACTTGCAAACGTTGTTGCAATTTTGCGAAATCTTCAGCGCCAGGAATTTCACCCGGTACACCAGGCACTCCTGCAATCGCAGGGGCAACACATGCGCGGTAGCCTTGTAATAATTTCGCAGCGATATCAGGTGCTATTGTATTGGCTGTGACAGCGCTTTTTAACTCATTGACATAAGCGTCGATAGAAGCATTATTGCTTTGCATTGCTAATAATTTTTGCGCTTCTATGGCTTGCTCACCGCCTTTGTTAACCAGTTGGCGTAAGGTGTCAGATGAACATGCGCTGGCACGTTGTTTCTTGTAATCCTCCAATAATTTTGCAGCCGCTGCGGGTGTTAATTTTCCGGCGGCGACTAATTTTTGTAATTCAGCAGCATAATCATCCACCGAAGGATTTCTATCTTGTAATGCTGTCAATTGGTTAGCGACGTCTTGTGTTAACTGTCCTGCTTTCGCCATTTGTTGAATGTGGAATTGGCCTTGTTTTTTGAGCTCTTGCGCATGTTGCTGTGTGTATTGCGCTAAAAGACGTGCAGCCATTTCTGGAGAAATTTTTCCTTCACGCACTAAACGTGCTAACTCTGCGGCGTATTCTTCTGGCGATAAATTTTTCTTTTGTAATGCCAATAATTCATTAGCGACATCTACCGGTAACTGACCGGATTTAATCATGGCATCCATGCTGGCAGCGCTAGCTTTTAACAAAGCATTGCTATGTTGTTTTTTATATTTTTCGAGTAATAAACGCGCTTGTTCTGGGGTTAATTTTCCTTGTCTGACTAATTCATCTAGTGCAGCTGCATATTCTTCTACGGAAGCATTATTTTTAGCGAGATTTAATAAACGATTAGCATCTTCCTGAGATAATTTACCTTGCTGTTGCAATGCATTGATATCGTCTGCGACATTTACATTTTCATCGCCTGGACACAACACCGTACAGTTTCCATTTTGTTGACCCGCCATATTCAACAATGTGGGTACAGCACTACCGCCAGAAATTTTTGCTTGTTGTGCGGCTTGCACATTAGCTTGCGTTAAAGCCCGATAATATTCAGGCGAGACTTGACCGCCTGGAACAGATTGCAATCCGGGTGCAGCTGCAATTTTTGAAGGGCCTGTGGTCGCTTCTCCACCCCCAAAAAAATGGATGGCAACAAACACTAAAACAACCACAATAACCAATCCACCCAGTAATATACCGATCCGGGTTTTGGAATCCGCTTCAGCAAAATTAAATTTGGGGAATTTAATCGCCATTAAAAACCCTCAAATTTAAGTTCGATAGGATTACCGTATTGTGAAACCAACACGGAAGCGCTTTTTTGAATTTCATAAGCGATCATGCCATCTGGACTTACCATTCTGCCCACCCATCCTGGTGATAATACTGTAAGACGCGTACGAAGATACATCTTATCTCCTAACAACCATGCCTGACAATCACCACCCCGTACTGATAATTGTTTACTGCCGCCAGGTGCCACGCCTTCTAACACATCCAGTAACACAGGGTTTGCACTATTAGGCAACCCTGTGCCTATTGGAATATCTTTTGAATTCGGGCCTATGCCTGCAATATGCAAATCAACACGATAATCAACAACGCGTTGTCCTGACACTAATTCAATAGTAATAGGTGTTGTTAATCCTACCATGCGAATCACTAAATCACTGTCGCCATAAGGTGACATACCCTGAACGAGTAATACATTACTTTTACCATCCCATTGGATAGTTGTTGATTTAGGATCACCAATATCATAAGCCGCTATCGGCCACGGTGCTCCTGTGGCATCTACAAAAACAAGAGATGTCACATAACCTTGCGCCAAACGCACTGCCGGTGGTGTAGCACCGGGTGCTAAATTAATCATGAGTGTAGTAGAAACCGGTTTAGGAGGAATATTGGCAGGAATCGCTGCTGCGCGCTGGGTCGAATCCACTGCTTGCTTGAGTCTAACAATTTGTTCCGGTGTCATTGGCATATTTTGTTGTAGCATTGCACCGAACGCCGCTTCTGATTCTGGTGGCGGAGGAACAGCAGGCGAAGGTGCTAGATTACGCATGACTTCTCTTGACTCTTCATAGGGTAGAGGATGAGGCCCTTGGTTAACAACACGAATAGGTGGCGGCGGTGGAGTATTCATAGCTTGCGGTGCACGGATCACGGGACCATTACCATTATTTTTTAACCATGCTTGAAATTGTTCTGAATGATTCAGTTGGTCGGTAACAGTGGTTGTTGTCGTGGTAGTCGTAACATCATTATTGACAGGTGTCCCTGCAGGTGGTGCGGGCGGCGGCACAAAAGGCCCATTAACAACCGGCATGACAGGTGCATCTGCAAAAACAGACGACATCCCTATAATGCTTGTAAATAGTATTGTAAAAAATATTTTCCTATCCATTGGTTGCACCGGGCTGCTTGCCCCCTCCGCTTTGAACAATGATATTTTCGATTGCAACACCTGTTAGATTATTGAGTGTGGGTATCCTTACCACTAATACTTGTAATGTTAACGATTCTGAGTAAGAGCGCAAATAATTTATATAATCTAATCGCATAGGCATTTGCACCCACCACGCGTATCTTCCTTCCAATACCCCTTGATTCAAAATAAATGGCGCAGCGGTAGGCACTGCACTGACAAATAATTTGGAATTTTGCACGGTATTATTATTAGCATAATTACTGAGTTGGTCCGCATATTTTTGCTGGCCATTATCTGTAAAATATTTTACATTTTTCTTGATTTGATCCGTATAATTAACAAAATCACAAGTAAAAACTGCTGGCAACACTGTACTCACCCATTGCAATAAATCAGGTGTAGACAAATAAGCTCTATCGACTGGTACGGGTAACAATACCCGCCATTCATCACCTACAGCAAAATTAACAGGTTTCGGTTTTGACAGCACGAGATAACAAGACGATGCAATTAACAACACGATAGCTGCTGCTGCCAATGCTAACGCTAGCATGACTTTGCCAAAGCCATCCTTGTAAAAATCTTCTCTTAGCTGTAAGACTTGCTCATCCGTTGCCATATCCATTCCTGTGTATTTCCCACGCGCTAAAAGTTTATCACAATGAACCTTGCGTCGCTGTAATATTTTGTTGCGGTTGGGTAAAAACAATATTGCCAATCATTTGTTCTATAGCAAGACCTTTATAACTTTCTAGCGCTTTATGACGACGCACGATCAAGGTTAATTGCAGAGGATTTTGGTACTGTGATTTTTGATCGTAAGGGGGATACCAATAATTAACAAGCACTGTCACCTGTAGACGCCAAGCATAAGCACCGCCTAACACGCCTTCACGCAATATAATAGGCGTTTCCACGACTTTTGCCGTGGCTATCATTTTACGTTGGGAGATCCCGAGTAAATTATTGGATGTCTTCAATGCCTCCATGTAATTTTTCCATCCATACTCATTAAAATATTTTTGCGCATCCTGCAATTGACCACGATAGTTAACAAAATCATACGAATATGCCGCTTGCACTGCATCTGTCACCCAAGCAAAAACATCTTGATTAGACATATTAGGCCTATCCACAGGCACTTCCTGAAGCAAACGACTCACATCATCCGCTACAAAATAAAGTGGACGCGGCGGATTAAATAAAAGATAAAGTAAAACAGAAGCAAGTAATACCATCACTAACAAAGCGAGCGCAAAGACACCGATTGCGGAATGAAATTTTTTTTTGTAAAAATCATTGCGCAAATAAGTTAAGACTTGTGCATCTTTTTGTTTTTCTATCATGGCAGCACCTATAACATTTGGAATTGATCTATTCCCATACCTGCTGGATTAATCACTGTAGATATTTTTACAATGGTAATAATCACGGTAAAACTTTTCTGGGTCGTCGTTTCAGAACTTTGGTAAGTGACTAAAAACGGCATTTGCACACGCCACACATAATCTTTTCCAGGTAATGGGCCCGTATTAACAATGACAGGAGCGCCCGTGACAACACCTGTGACAAACAGTTGATTTTGTGTGATTCCTGTAATTAATTTTTGAATAGAGGCAAGATAATCATTCCATCCTGCAGAGGTAAAATAAGACTTGATACCCACAAGTTGTTTTTCGTAATTAACAAAGTCAAAAGTATACGCTGCTACTGCTGCTTTTTTTGCCCAATTGATTACTGTATCTGGTAACATATTGGGTTCCATACTAGGCGATAAATACATTTTTTTGTTTTCAGCATTCACTGCGTAAAATTCAGGTAAAGGACGGTTAAAAACTTGGACCAACACAACAACAACCATGAAAACAGCAATTGCAATCGCACTAATCAATCCATAGATAAATAATTGGTAATTTTCACGTAGTAGCTTAGTATCCATTACGTGATAACTCCCATAGGAATAATTTTCCCTGTGGTTGTCGTACAATAATAATCACGACCCGGCTCGAACAACACCATATAAATAATAGACAAAATCAACAATAGAATAATGGCAAGCGTGACAATCAAGCGACGTAACATTTTATGAAATTGTTCACAAAAAAAATCACTTTGCATGCGTGCATTTCGATATAGTTCATGGTTCATGCTGGCAATTTCTCCATGGTGATTTCTACTCTATAATTTTCACCGCTGTCCCAAGCATTTGGAATGGGTTCTACTAATTTTGAACTACCGCCTCCTCTTGCAGAAAGTACACGACTTGCCGGCGAAAAAACATTTCTTTGCCATAAATATTTCACAACACTATTAGCTTGTTCCTGCGAGAGAGCGAGATTCACACATTCAGGTCCAATCGCATTGGTGTATGCGGTGACATTCACTGACATAGTGACATAACCATAAATTAAATCCGCAACGAGATCCAACGTGGAATACGCTGTCGGTCTTAATTTTGCAGTCATGCCATCAAATAAATAACGTGACGGCAGCACTAATAAAATTTGGTCCCCCAAGACCATCACTTTCACACCACGATTTTCTAAACGGTCGCGTAAACTACCACGTGCTTCGAGATAAGCACCTAAAGTACCGCCTAATACTATTCCGCCTGCTGCTGCAGGCACTACACCTAACGAGGTAACACTACCTACCACTGCACCCGCAACACCCCCAATCAACACCCCACGACCTGTTTGACTGGAAGATTGATAATTATCATCCAGTCCTGTGTTTCCAGCATTTCTAACATAAGAAGAAGTATTTTGGTACGCAACATCCACTCCATTTTCCACATCACGTGTTGGACCAGAATACGCACACGCTTGTAATAATAAAAAAACGGATGCGAGTAATAAAAAATGCAATCTGAATAAAATTTTCATTTTTTCCCTTTTAGGTCTTATGACTCACTCGATTTCATTCCACCGACATATTCAGACAGAACATGTGCGGCTGCAATCACTTCCTGTAAATCACGCAAAATACCTGCAACTTCTGGAGGATAATCCGTTGCCATGGTCATGTCACGAATAATCTCAGTCGTCACATTTCCTGCTGCCGATCCAGAACGTCCAAACAATCGCTCAATTAATTCTGTTTTATCTTTAATGAGATGCTTACTCACCAATGGCGTAGCAAATCGTTCCATGTTTTCAACACCTACCAAACGCGTAACACCTTCACCCAACATCACTTTGTTAAAAATAGTTAGACGCCCATAATCTTCAGGTTCTTCCACGATTTCTTCTGTCACTGCTGTTTGACGATTGTGGT
>LSTE01000056.1 GCA_001644445.1 Gammaproteobacteria bacterium SCGC AG-212-F23 | reverse complement strand
TCGGTTTTGATGACGTCTATGTTTAATTTGTTTAGTGCGCTTAGTAAATCGATAATGTCTTGGTGGGAAATTTTTTGTAATGAGTTGCTGTTGTTTGCGGATTGGAAACGGCAGCTGCAATGGTGGATGTAGGGAGCATCTATTTTGCTGTTGGGCCAAATTTTTAAACCGCGGCTAGTGATAGTGTTGAGAGCAAGTGTAGTGCTTGCGTTTTTAATTTTTTCAGCTAATGCTTCGGGTGAGTCACTCATGTTATCAATAAAAATATCTACGCCGACTAATTCTTTTTTGGCGAGTGATTTTTTCTTTTCGCCGTAGCATTCAATTTTAGCGCGTACGTTTTTTTGGTATTCAACGGGTTTGAAATGTGTAGGCTTTTTTCCTAGACGGGCAATGACGGCATTAGCGAACTCATCGGTATTTACTTTTTGTTTGCTGTATTCTTTAGAAAAAATATCTGCAGTGTGTATCCCATCTTCTAATGTTTTTAGCCAAGCGTTTTCGATGAGTGCAGCAGATTCAGGTTGATTGATATGAATTAACATTTGAATTGCGGCGTTTAATAAACCGGATGGGTTTGCAATTTTTTTGCCAGCAATATCAGGCGCTGAGCCATGGATGGCTTCAAACATAGCGACTTGATTACCAATATTCGCAGAACCTGCAAGTCCAACAGAACCTGCAACTTGTGCTGCAACATCCGATAAAATGTCGCCGTATAAATTAGAAGTAACAATGACATCAAAACGTTCAGGATTTGCTGCGACTAATGCTGTGCCTATATCAATAATTAAATGTTCATTTTGAATATCCGGGTATTCTATGGCAATTTCATTAAAGACTTGATGAAAAATACCGTCGGTCATTTTCATAATATTGTCTTTGCTAAGACAGGTGACTTTTTTGCGATTAAATTTTCGCGCATATTCGAATGCATAATGAATGATACGTTCACAGCCTGGGCGTGTGACGAGTTTTAAACATTGATAGACTTCGTCGGTTTGACGATGTTCAATGCCTGCATAAGTGTCTTCTTCGTTTTCGCGAATGATGACTAAATCAATATTAGAAAATTTAGTAGGGACATAAGGAGCAAGTGAAACAGTGGGGCGTACATTAGCATACAAGCCTAATGTTTTACGCAGCGTGACATTTAAACTTTTGTAACCACCACCTTGTGGTGTAGTGATTGGGCTTTTTAATAAAATTTTATTGCGTTTTAATGTGGTCCATGCAGAATCAGGAATGCCTGAGCTGAATCCTTGTTGATAAACTTTTTCGCCAATTTCTATGACTTCGGGTGTGATGGCAGCATTTGCTGCGTTTAAAATAGCGAGTGTTGCTGTCATAATCTCTGGGCCTATGCCGTCGCCGTAGGCTACTGTAATGGGTGTTTTAATCATAAAAAATCCTTAAGCAGGAGATCCCCGCTAAAAACATGCGGGGATGACGTATTGTGCCTTGCAGGGGCAAAAACTTAATGCGCATGATCAGTGCTTGCTTCAGGTACTAATTGAGCAATGATTTTTTCCATATGCATGGAGCGTGATCCTTTCACTAAAATGGTTGTGTTTTCGGCCAAGTAAGGTTGCACTGCTTGTACTAATGTATCACGGTCAGTGAAGTGTTGTGCGTGGTTACCGAAGGCTTTTGTTGCTTGTTGCGATAGTTCGCCGAATGTAAACAAATGATGAATGCCGGCTGATTTTGCGCTCTGTCCTATGGAAAAATGTAAAGCACTAGCTTCAGGGCCCAATTCGCGCATATCACCTAAAATTAAAATTTTAGTGCCACCTATGGTTGCTAACGTATTAATTGCAGCATTGACAGAAGCGGGATTTGCATTATAAGTGTCATCAATAATGCGTAGATTATTTTTTAGTTGGTGTTGGCGTAAACGACCGGGAGCAGGTGTTACATTTTCAAGACCCATTTTAATCGCATTTAAATCAATGCCTACCGCAAGTGTCGCAGCGGCAGCAGCTAGTGCATTCATTACATTGTGTCTGCCTAATAATGGAAGTTTAATTGTAATATTGCCTTTCGGTGTGATAATCGTTGTTTGTTGATTTTCACCGAATTGTGCAGTGACATTGGCAGAGGCATCAAAACCGAAACTAATGATTTGTTGTCCGTTTAACAATGTTTTCCAATAATCAAAAAATGCATCATCGCGATTTAAAATAGCAGTGCCTTTTTTGTTGAGTGCAGTAAAAATTTCACCTTTCGCGCGTGCAACACCTGCAACATCTTCTAATCCTTCTAAATGTGCAGAAGCTGCATTGTTGATAGCAGCAACAGTAGGTTTTGCAATATTTGATAAATATGCCATTTCACCAAAATGATTGAGACCCATTTCCAACACAGCATAGCGGTGTGATTGATTCAAACGTAACAAATTGAGTGGTAAGCCAATATTATTATTTAAATTGCCTTCTGTTGCTAATGCTTGTGTAGCATCATTGTGACAAGCGGCGCGTAAAATAGATGCGATCATGTTTTTAAGTGTGGTTTTGCCATTGCTGCCAGTGACACCGATTAAAGGCAAGGAAAAACGTTCTCGCCAATTCGCAGCTAATTTGCCTAATGCTTCTATTGTATCGTTAACAATAATTTGTGGAAGAGGGCTGTCGATTGCGCGGCTGACTATTGCGGCAGCAGCGCCTTTTTGCATAGCTTCTTTGATAAAATCATGTCCATCAAATTGTTCGCCGCGGATGGCAATATATAAATTGCCTTTGCTCAGGGTGCGGGTATCTGAGCTTACGCCTTGAATGGTGGCGTCTTGTGTAGGTTTTTTTACGGTTAGAATAGTTGCAATTTCAGAAAGTTGCAGTGTAATCATGAGATGTTACCTGTTTATGATGAGAAATTTTCAACAATATAACGTATTTTAATAGGAGTTTCTAGCTGTATTTAAAGCCTAGACGTTCGAAATGCCCTTGTAATTCATCGATATTATTGAAACGGATTTCCATGGTGCCGCCACCGCGATCTTCGCATTTGATGTGGACTTTATTGCCTATGTGATCGCTTAATTCAGATTCTAAATGTTTAATATGCGGGTCACTGTAAGCGCCTTCATTCGCTTGTGGTTGTAAAAGTTTTTTTGCTTCGAGTTCTATTTTGCGTACGCTCCAATTTTTTAAAATGGATTCTTGTGCCAAAAATAATTGATGCTGTACAGGAATGCCGGCGAGAATTTTGCCATGGCCTTCGGAAATTTTTCCTGTAATTAATAATTCTTGGACGCGGGAATCTAATTTTAGTAAACGTAAGGCATTGGTAATGCTAGTGCGTGGTTTGCCGACAGCTGCGGCAACTTCTTCATGTAGATAATTGAATTCATCAATAAAGCGTTGGTAGGCATTGGCTTCTTCAATGGGATTTAAGTTAGTGCGATTAATGTTTTCGATGGTGGCAGCTTGCAACGCTTGTTCATCAGTGTAAAAACCCACTAGGCAATTGATTTCGGTAAGACCTGCGAGTTGTGCTGCGCGCCAACGTCTTTCGCCGGCGATGATTTCATAAGTATTATTTTTTAATGGGCGGACAACGATAGGTTGCAGTAAACCACCGGTAGTTTTGATAGATTCTGCTAATTCTTGCAATAATTCAGGATCGAAATGTTTACGCGGCTGGAATTTGCCGCGTACGAGTTGGTCTACGGAAAGAGAATTTAGCGTAGGTTTTGCCATTTATTTTGGTGCCTTTTTCTGTCCTGTTAATACTGGTTTGGGTTGTCCTGTTTTCATGTCGTACGCTATTCCTTGTTTATTGTTTGCAGTGTAATAAGTTAGGGATTGTATCTTATCTTCGGGAAATTTAATACCACCTTTTTTCTTTAAGGAGAGGAAATCATTTTCGCTTATTTCGTACTTTATAAGGAAAAATGCAGATGCTTTAGTTTCCTTGATGGCATCTGTTTTTGTGTAATAAACAGGTACTGTCATCTTATTGTCTGCTAAGTCTTGTATGATTTTATCTATCATACGTATATTTTCTGAGTTTGCTGCTGATATTGGATTATCTATCTTATTTGTTTGGAATAATCCTTCGGCAGTGCCGGTAATAGGGATATAAACGGCATCGCAAACCTTGATAGTCTTAATGGATTGCACAGGGCTTTTTTCAGTGGATTTAAAAAGTCCAAGAATTGATGAAAGCATAAAATGTAACCTCGTTTTGTATAATTAATAGTTATCCGTATGGAGTATAGTCTATATTTTTGATTTTGCTGGGTTTTCAGTGGATTTATGCAGTTTTTTTGGAGGTTAGCTTATTCCAGGGTGAAAATATATTTTTTATTTATTTTCAATAGGTTATAATTATCTTATGAAGCACAATCGGAGGATAGCAATGAAGATGGTTGGCTTGCCGGCGTTTAAGGATAATTATATTTGGTTGCAGCATGATGCCAAGAAAGCCATTGTGGTCGATCCAGGCGATGCGGAACCAGTGCTAGATTATTTGCAAAGCAATAAAATAGGGTTAGAGGCAGTGTTATTAACGCATCATCACCATGACCATACCGGTGGGGTGAGAGAATTAAAAAAAGCGTTTACGGATGCGATTATTTACGCGCCACGTAATGATGCTAGTAAAATTGCTGTATTTGATAAAACAGTCAGTGGTGGTGATCAAATTACATTGAGTTTTTCTGAGTTTATTGTGTTAGATATTCCTGGGCATACCTTAGGGCATATTGCATACGTAGGAGAAAATAAATTATTTTGTGGTGATACTTTATTTTCAGCCGGATGCGGCAGAGTATTTGAAGGTACAATGGTGCAAATGTATCAATCTTTATCACGATTGAAAGCATTAGATAATGAAATCGAAATGTATTGTGGTCATGAATATACTTACGCTAATTTATTATTTGCTAAAACAGTAGAGCCGAATAATCTTTTTTTACAAAAACGTTTACAAGAAGTCATACACTTACGTGAAAAAAATCAAGCAACTTTGCCTGTGAAAATGGGGATTGAGAAAATGACAAACCCATTTTTACGCTGTGATTCCGCTGAAATTGTTACGTCGGTAAAACAACACGTGGGGCTGGAAAATCCTACGCCAGTGGAAGTTTTTTCTTGTTTGCGCGCGTGGAAAAATAAATTCAGTATTTAAATATGAAGTTCCATGGCATGTTACCAAAATAGGTTATGTCTTCTTTCACAACAAAAAATCAACGGAAATTGTTTCTTTGATTTTTAAAATTGAGTGTGTATCAGCTGCTTTGTTGTGTTTCACTTAAGATAAATTTGGTAAGATAATACGGCCTTGTCATAATACTATGTTTTAATGCAAGACAGCCTAGTTATTAACTATTGAATTGCGCACGTATTACTATCTGATAAAGATGCTTCGAGTAACAGTGTTGTTCCTGGGTTAAAACGAGTGGCGAGGTTGGCATCCATTTTTTTGGCCATAAATCCGAATTTATTATATACATTAATAGCATCATGCATTTTGTCAAAGGTGATTAAACATGCTTTTGTGCAGCTCACTGATTTAGCTCTGTCTAATATGTATGAAAGAAGCGCTTGACCATAACCTTTTCGGCGAATTTCTTTGGCTAGATAAAATTTCTCTATTGAACATATACCATTAGGAAAGTATTTAAAACCACATCCACCATAAACGTGATCAGTTTTTTTATCAGTTAATACCCAATATTGGCCTTTATAGGGTTGATTAATAGCAGCAAAATAGCGGGATAATCCATATACATCTTCCTTATTAGACATTACTATCTTTGTGATTTCTTGATCATCAAGTTCCTTGATGCTGTCCTCAATAATTTTTCCCATTGCTTGGTCATATTTTTCTTCTATATGACGTATTACTAACTGCAATGCAGGCATCGATGAAATCGCAGATTCATTATTTAATCTAGCGGTAATCGTAGTTGTAGATAAACCTTGTGATTGCATCTCCATATCTCCGTAAAATAGATCTGGACAGATATATTTTATCAAAAAATAGCTTAAGGTATGATTAAGAGAGCCGTGTAAAATTTTGATTAAGTCGATTGTTTGAGATCTAATCGGGGTGACAAGATTCGAACTTGCGGCCCCTGCCTCCCGAAAGCAGTGCTCTACCAGGCTGAGCTACACCCCGTTAATAGGATCGTTCTACTACAAATTCAGCCAATTCATATAGTGATTTTCGGTATGGTGAGTCGGGAATATGGCTCAACATGGTGTTGGCTTCCTGTATGCGCTGTTTTGCAGTGTTAGCAGTGTACTCGATGGCGCCGGTGGATTCAATAATGCTAAGAATGGCATTTAAATCTTTGTCACTGCTGGTTTGAATAGCATTTTGAATTAATTTAATTTCGTTAGGTTTAGCTTTTTGCAGTGCGTAAATCAATGGTAGAGTGGGTTTACCTTCGGCAAGATCATTGCCAATGTTTTTCCCTGTTTCTGCGGTAGAAGATTTATAATCCAAAGCATCATCAATGAGTTGATAAGCAATACCTAATTGCATACCGTATTGTTGCATGGCATGCATTTGCTGCACAGTATAATTTGATAATGCAGCGCCAGTTTGTGCAGCCACTTCAAAAAGTTTGCCAGTTTTACGTTGAATCACTTCAAAATAAGCAGCTTCAGAAGTGGCTGGATTATTACAATTAATTAATTGTAAAACCTCACCTTCAGCAATTAAATTTGTTGCATTGGAAAAAATATTTAAAATCGTAAGATTTTGTAATTTCACAATCAATTGAAAAGCACGTGAATATAAAAAATCACCGACTAATACGCTAGCCTTATTACCCCAAAGTGTATTCGCTGTTTCTTGCCCGCGCCGTAACGTAGAATTGTCGACAACGTCATCATGTAAAAGAGTTGCAGTGTGAATTAATTCAATCGCAGCGGCCAATTGAATATGCTGTTTTTGTTGATGATCAAACGCCCGTGCTGCCAGCAACACTAACAAAGGGCGAATACGTTTGCCACCACAGGAAATAATATGAGTCACCATTTCATTGATAAGAGGCACTTCCGAGCGCAATTCATTGCCTATGAACACGTCGGTTTCCTCAATATCGGATTGCACAACTGAGCGAATTTTGGCCAGCGGCATGGGGGTCTCTATATATATATAAAGAATGAAATCCTAGTGGTGAGCCTACAGACTGTCAAGTAACTATTGCGTGCGCGTCATGACTCACCTATAATCGCCGACTCACATACACAAAAGAAATCTGGAGTACTTAAATATGTATGCAGTAATCACAAGTGGTAGTAAGCAATTTACCGTAAAAGTAGGCGATACGCTGAAATTAGAATCATTAGCAGCCGAAACCGGTTCTACTGTTAATTTTGATCAAGTTCTGATGGTTGCTAATGGCGATAAAGTCCAATTAGGCAAACCTTACGTTAAAGGCGCGAAAGTTACCGCCACCGTAGTTGAACACGGTCGTCACAAAAAAATTCTGATCATGAAATTCCGTCGCCGTAAGCACCATCAAAAACAAATGGGGCATAGACAGAATTACACTGAAGTGAAAATTAATGAAATTTTGGTCTAAGAGGATTTAAACATGGCACATAAAAAAGCCGGTGGTAGTACGCGAAACGGCCGCGATTCAAACCCAAAATATTTAGGTATCAAACGCTCAGGCGGGCAAATTATTAAAGCCGGCACGATTATCGTGCGTCAACGCGGTACTAAGTTTCATCCTGGACGTTATGTAGGGATTGGTAAAGATCATACGCTTTATGCATTAAAAGAAGGTCGCGTGGTGTTTGCAGTTAAAGGCGCGATGAAAAAACGTTGTGTTAGCATTGAGCCGGTAGAAGCAGGTGCTGCGGCTTAAAATTTCTTTAATAGAATAGGTCGTCGTGGCAATATCCTCATAGTAAGTCC
Source organism: Gammaproteobacteria bacterium SCGC AG-212-F23 (assembly GCA_001644445.1). GTDB lineage: Bacteria > Pseudomonadota > Gammaproteobacteria > DSM-16500 > DSM-16500 > SCGC-AG-212-F23. The sequence goes on along the minus strand of LSTE01000056.1, from coordinate 6,781 downwards.
CTTCTCCCCTTGTGGGAGAAGGTGGCGCGAAGCGCCGGATGAGGGGTGCTCGTGGCCGGATAAGAAAGACACCCCTCATCCGCCCTTCGGGCACCTTCTCCCACAAGGGGAGAAGGGACTGCTAATTTAGACCTTCTTTTCCACAGAGTACTAAATCTTATGAAATTCATCGACGAAGCAAAAATCCGCGTTATCGCCGGCAACGGCGGTAATGGTTGCTGTAGTTTTTTGCGTTTGAAATTCATGCCAGAAGGTGGACCTGATGGTGGCGATGGTGGCGATGGCGGTAGTATTTTTTTAATTGCTGACGAAGGCATTAATACGTTAATTGATTATCGTTTTAAACGTGTGTTTGAAGCGCAACAGGGTGAAAAAGGCCATGGTCGTGAATGCACGGGTAAAGCAGGCGAAGATTTAATTTTGCGTGTACCGCTAGGCACAATGATTTATGACGAAGATACCGATGAGTTGATTGAAGATCTTGCCCACAACGGCCAAAAAGTTTGTGTTGCCCAAGGCGGCAGACACGGTGTAGGGAACGCACGTTTCAAAAGCAGTACTAATCGCTCGCCGCGTCGTACAATTCCAGGAACTCCAGGTGAGCGCAGAAGTTTACGTTTAGAATTAAAAGTATTAGCCGATGTAGGATTAGTGGGTATGCCTAATGCAGGTAAGTCTACTTTAATTCACGCGGTTTCCGCCGCTCGTCCTAAAGTCGCTGATTATCCTTTCACAACATTACATCCTAATTTAGGTGTTGTACGTGTTTCGCAATTTCATAGTTTTGTGATTGCAGATATCCCTGGTTTAATCGAAGGTGCAGCAGAGGGCGCAGGTTTAGGCATACAATTTTTAAAACACGTTTCACGCACACGTTTGTTATTTCACATGGTAGACATTCTTCCTCTCGATGGCAGTGATCCTGTTCATCAAATCCAAGCCATTGCCAAAGAGTTAGAAAAATTCAGCCCCGAATTGGCCAGTAAAGAACGTTGGTTAGTGTTAAATAAAATTGATTTATTACCAAAAGCAGAAGCCGATACATTGTGCAATGACATTGTGAAACGATTAAATTGGAAAAATAAAGTTTTCTATATTTCAGGTTTAAGTCGCGAAGGGACAGAGCCTTTAATGAAAGCAGCGATGGAATATTTGGAAGTGCAGTCAGTGTAGGAAGAAAAGAGGGATTTGTTTTTCCCAAAATATCACGGTATTGCTAGAATTATTCTGTAATGCCACCATAAAGCTTAGATATTGACTGTTTCGATCAAGGCTGTATAATAATAAATCTAATAATATGGGGTCTTATCTAAATGTTGTCATCTTCATCTGAGTCAAATAATACTGTTGCGAGTACAAGCAGTTCATCAAACAACAACGCAAACCTGCTTCTGAATATTATACCTTCCAATGCCAACGGAAGAAGAGATTTAACGCAAGAAGAGATATCATTATTACGTCGTGGTCCTAATGAAGTGATTCAGTCATTTAACACAGGCGCATTGGGTAGCTATCAAGAGTTTATTAATAAAATTATTCTTATCGGATCTAACAGTAGTAGTGCCGAGATAGAAGCTTTTTTAAAGCATCCAGGGCTGGATACCAGCATCATATATAAGAACAATAAAACTTTGTTAGAATACTTATTTAATGGTGGCCTAGTTAATAATAGGGTATTACACGGAAGTTTTCGACTAGCACTAGTGAGGGTTTTACAAGGAAAACATCCACAAAATTCAGCAACAGCTTCAAGCAGTAGTGCAAGTACATCCAGCACAAACAGTGTTTCATCGACATTAAGCAATATTTCATTAAAAGAGCAGGAAGTATTTGCATGGAGGGGTACAGAAGGAGACCGAGAAAGTAGAATTATTGAGGCGTATTATAAGGATGAATTAGGTGACTACGATACATTTGATAAGCTGGTAAGAAAACATTGTGAGGTGAGTTCTGCAGTAAGAATATTTAGAGCGTTAGAAAAAAAACATACAGCAAAACCAGCTACGACAAGCAGTAGTACCAGTTCTTCTAGTACCGCGAGCACCAGTACTTCATCATCATTTTTACCGCCGCTTCCCCCGTTGCCCATGTCGTCGTTACCGATTGCAGCTTCATCTTCTATTGCGAGTAGTGCTGTTGAGACTATTTGTTCATTGTCACGAAAAAAATTTTCTGGAAAAGATATATTACATCTTGATGAAAATTCTACTGAGCAGAATACGAAACGTGAGAGGTACGCTCCTATTGTGCATAAAGGCACTAATCCTGAATTGTTAAAAAAGATGGGAGAAAGTTCACGCACCTGGTATTTTTGTTGTGTTACGAACAAAGAAATTTCAGCGATTCCCAGTGTTTTGCAATCCTATACTTTTTCTCCGGGTATGGGGATGACAATCGATAGTGTGAAATCAATTAATTTGTATTTTGATAGAGTTAATTTAAGCACATTTACAAATCCGGCTGTTTTGCATGCATTGCCTCTACATGTTAAACAAGCCTCGGTTCATAGTGGCGTGACTTTAGAGATGTTGCATGCATTGCCTGATCATGTTGCCATAACAGAATTCTCCGAACGGTTGTGTAATAGTAGTGCAATCATTGTTAGCAAGATCAATGAACGTGCGCGACGCATCAATGCTGCAGGAAAAGAAACGCATCCGATTTTCACGGATCGAATACACCAGAATCCATTGATAAAACGGTTACCGTTAAATGCCCCGCATTATGCTGCAAGCACAAGCCTGTCAGCATTATCACCACCAAAAATTTCTAGTAGCACATCGGCTAGCACAAGCACTACAGCGAGCACTTCATCTATTCAAACTTTGTTGTCTCATAATGACACTGGTAATGATAATGTAGCTGCAAATCATAAAAAAAGAAAAATAGATGCACTGTCATCGAATGCTACTTCAAGTTCAAGCAATACGAATACCGTGGGAAGCAAGAGAACTAAAGCAATAGCATCGCTTCTTTCTGAAGTGACTAACAAGATAGGCATGTTTCACCAATCCTCTTTGGAGGAAGATCGTCACGAGGAAAATGCAACACGAATGCGTGAACTTATTGCTGAGCGTAAAGTTTATGAGTCCATGCTAATTCAGTTTAAACAAGAGTTACAACTGCTTGTTTCTGATGAATATTATAGTCATATTGAAGATCCTATTTCTCGCGATAAATTAATTGATCCTGCGCATATTGGGACTAGACATGTTTATAATAAAAATACTTTATTAGCAGTGCCAGCAGATTCTAAAGGTGTGAAAAAATGTCCTATGGGTAGTGTAGGTGTCACATTTACCGATAGTGATATTGTATCGTTGCCGAAAGATTCTTTTGTAAAGAGTAATAAGTTTTATGATCATGTGATTGCCGGTGTCAAAGAACGAATTAATCATTGTGAAAAACAAATCGCAGCCATCAATAATAAAATATCAGAAATAGGGCAGAAGCCAGAAGAGCCAAGTGCAACATCTTCTGCAACCTGTGTGCCATCATAAAGTATGTAAATCCTTGCTATTACTTGTAGGCGATTGCAATGTTCTCAGGCCTGATGGCTTCACTAGCCTAGGGCAAGCGCACGTTTTTGTGTTGCATATTTAATACATGCTGCTGCAAGATTTCTTTTTATTAATTTCTTGCATAAATTATTCCTTTTCCCTTGATATCTCAGTTATTTTTTGTAAGCCAAAATAATTCTCGTGGCTTATAACTTTTTTGCCTGTTTTATTTTCGAGATCTACTCGTGTTTTCTTCGCAATGCCGCCGCCTGTTTTACTTGCAGTTGTATTTTCTTCCATGCCGGTTGCATTCATTGTTTCAGCGATCTGTCTTGTGGAGAATTCTGCAAGTGCGGTAAAGATGAGTTCTGCTTCACTCATATGATCACGCAGATTTTCTGATTTGAGTCCTTTCATGTTTTTATGTGTTTTAACGTTTATGCCTGTCCATTCTTGGTGGATAATGTTGGTTAGCATTGCAAACTCATCTGGTTTTTCTATGCCATGTTTCTCTGGCTCTATCAAGGGATTGAGCAGGGTCAGCCATTTCTTGCATGCGTTCGTAGCCCACTTTGGCAAGCCAAAGTTTGATGGGTTCCGCTTTTGGGCTGGGGATTGATTGCACAAGGCGGAGTAGGGTTTCAGCCGTGGCAACATCTGTGAGATATTTTTTGCCATCGGAAGCTTCTAATTTCAGTTGGTTACAATTTGTAACCGACTCATTACCTTCTTTTTTTAATCTATTTTTCAAGACCTTCCAGTAATTTCTGGCTATTTGATAGTCAGGTTGTTGAATCAAAACACAAATAATATCAATGATTGAAAAAAACCACGTTTCAGTTTTTTCATCATATGCTCGTCGAATCTCATGATTTTCAAACACAGCTAAATCGTTCTTCATAACAGCTCCTCAATAGCTTTCAAAAGTTGCTTTAATAGCAAGAAAATAAAGGAAAATTTTTCGTAATACAATCATTTTACTATTTATATGTAATGATTAGCTCAGGGCTAAAAAAACTGGTTTTCAGCCGGTTAGCAATCATTCAGCGATGTTCCTGCAAAGGGAGAAGGGACTTGCTACGAGTAAGACTCTAGATTGATTATTTTTAATATATATGTATAATAATCAATCTAATAACGTGGAGTCTTAATCTAAATATGTTGTCATCTTCATCTGAGTCAAATAATACTGTTGCGAGTACAAGCAGTTCATCGAGTAACAACGCAAACCCACCAGCACGCGCAGTCTCCCAAACAGCTCTAAAAGTATTTGCGCCGAGTGCGGGGAGTAGGAATCGAGACAATAACATTATTGAGGCATTTTGTAAGGGTGAATTGGGTGATTACGATACGTTTGTTAAGCTGTTAGGAGAACACTGTGATCCTGCTACTGCAGGAAGCATATTAAAGAACGATTGTGTAGTTGTACGAAACGCTCCTCCTGATGCAGTGGTTAAGGCATTTATAAATGGTAAATTGGGTGATTATCAAACATTTGTTAACAGGGTCACCTACGGTTTGCATGTTAGTTTTATAGAATCTATTTTAAATCACCCACAGTTGGTAAATTTATCTTATAAGGATAATAAAACTTTATTAGAATATTGCCTAGATGAGTGTGCTCGGTTTCGTGATGTATTGCCATCTAATCATTTTTATCCAATCATGGTAAAAATTTTAGTAAAACAACATGCAACAAAACCAGCTATGACAAGCAGTAGTACAAGTGCATCAAGTGCGAGTAGTACTGCATCATCACTTCCTCCTATGCCACTTCCTCATTCTTCATTGTCTTTGTCTAGATTGACACCATTGCCTATTGCAATAGCATCTTCTGCATCTAGCACCAATCCAACTGCCGCAAGCACAAGCAGTTCATCTAACAGCAACGCAAGCTCATCCCTATTGATACCAGCTGTACGATTGCCTAGTCCTCCAACAATTGCTGTGCCACCCAAGATACGAAAAATACTCAAGCGTGGTGATCTTGCTGAAATTCGGAAAGGATTTCTTCATGGGACATTGGGTGTTTATCCTGAATTTCCTCAATATGTAAAGAGTGTTTGCGATAGTGCTTTGGCGGAAGTTATTTTAAACACTAATTTAATATTTAAATACCGTTCTCCTGGAGAAGTGGTTCGTTCGTTCAATGAGGGAAAGCTAGGTGATTATTACACATTTGTGACTAGAGTTCTTGTTACTGAAGATGCTAGTTTTGCAAAAGCTGTTATTAAGCATCCGCTGTTGGATACCAGTGTTGAATATCAATATGGTAAAACTTTATTAGACTATTTGTTGCACTATATTTCAGTGGGGGATAAACCATTAAATGGCAAATTTCGAGAAGTGATATACAATGTTTTAACAAAAAAACATCCTCAAAAATCTGTAACTACAAGCAGCAGTGCAAGTTCTTCTATTGCAAGTAATTCATCATCGTCCTTACCACCGTTTCCACCTTTGCCTATGTCGTCATTGCCGATTGCTGTTCCATCTTCTGTAGCGAGTAGTGCTGCCGCAAGTAGCGCATCATCATTTTTATCGCCGCCTCCCCCTTTGCCTATGCCGTCGCTACCGATCGCAGCTTCATCTTCTGTCGCGAGTAGTGCTGTTAAGACTGTTTGTTCATTAGTACGAAAAAAATATTTTGGAAAAGAAATATTTCATCTTGATGAAAATTCTACTGAGCAGGATATAAAACTTGAGGCGCGTGCTCCTATTGTGCATGAAGGCACTAATCCTGAATTGTTAAAAAAGGTAGGAGAAAATTTATTAGCCTGGTGTTTTTGTTGCGCTACAAATAAAGAAATTTCAGCGATCCCCAGTATTTTGCGCTCTTATGCTTTTTGTCCAGGCATGGGGATGACAATCGATAGTGTGAAATCAATTCATTCGCATTTTGATAGAGTTATTTTAAACGCATTTACAAATCCGGTTGTTTTGCATGCATTACCTCCACATGTTAAAGAAGCCAGGGTTTATGGTGGCGTGACTTTAAAGATGTTGAATGCACTGCCTGATCATGTTGTTATAAAAGAAATCTCTGGACAGGCGTATAATGCAATACTTGTTAGCACGGTCAATGAACGTGCGCGGCGCATCAATGCTGCAGGAAAAGAAACGCATCCGATTTTTGCGGATCAAATACCCCAATCGGATAAAGATTTATTTATAAAGCCATTGCCGTTAAATGCCCCACATGATGCCGCAAGCATAAGCCTGTCAGCATTATCACCACTACCAAAAATTTCTAGTAGCACATCGGCTAGCGCAAGCACTAC
>LSTE01000055.1 GCA_001644445.1 Gammaproteobacteria bacterium SCGC AG-212-F23 | reverse complement strand
AGGGCCATCTATTTAGATGGAGATCCCCGCTAAGAGCATGCGGGGAGGGATCTCCTGCTTCAGTGTTAGAACACTGCTGGCGCAAGAATCAGCGAAGAAATAACCGCCGGATTCCCTTCTTGAACCTCGTGATAAAACAACGTCGGCCAACTAGGTTGTTTTTCAATACTTGCAAAAGATGTTGCAGCAGAAACTGCTACGACTGTAGATGCTGCTGATGTAGTTGTACTTGTTTTTGCATCTGCTTTAAAATCTTTTTCATCGTTTGGCATAGGCATTGACGCGTAACGATCTACCGGTTTTTTAGGGCGAGGTAATGTAAAATATTCAGGCTGTATTTCCCGCAATGATGTATAGTAATTATCGCTTTCTGAAACTCTTGTTGTCGCATTCAGATAATTCTCTTCTAATGCAACATTATTATCAAACGCAGCCATACGTGCGCCTACATAATTGCGAATAACCCAGCGATCGTTACTGTCACGCGCGCGCTTTGCAGATAAACGTTCAATAAATTCTTTATCTTCACGTAAATCATAATCAGGATAGGCTGCAAGCAATTTTATGACATTAGATTTATTTTCAAAATAAATCGCTATCATTAATGCGATAAACCTAGGCTTGCATGGATCACCATAGTGTAAATGCGGCGGCTTCCCGGAAAGAACAAGATCCATGGTTGCATCATTCGCATATCGCGCAGCAAATTCTAATGGCTTCACTGGAAAACGTGGGTAATCACCGAGGCTATCTACATTTACGCGTTCAAATGCAAATTGGGTATCGGTAAAGAAATCATCTACTGTGGCAATATCAATATGCTTATACTCTTCAATCTCAAATTTCATTTCCATAAGCACTTCTTGCCAATGATTGCGAATCGCTTCCACTAAATCAAAAGTGCTATATAACATTCTCTTCCCTTGTTGAGAAAAAAAAGAAGAAATTTCTTTTAATACTTTTACACGTTGAGTCGCATTAATTTTTTTATTGTAAAATAAAATCCAAGCTTCCATTGCAGCAGAATAATTATAATAGCTTCCGTTCGCACACGGAATATTTGCTTCCAATAATTTTCTTAATATTTTCTGCTCAGGTAATTGGATTGCTGCTTGCACAATATTGCTAATATTTTTTGACCAGCCAAAATTTTTATGTTTTACAATGATATCGATAATAGCGAGATTACTCTCAACCGCACGATGCAGGATTTCTCTTAAAACAATCTGTTTGTTTTCCTTATCTGGAGACTGTGATGATTTAACATCAAGATACCATGTTAATACGTGAACAGGGCATTGTGGGTGTGCTGTGATTTTTAAAAAATCTTTCTCATTAAATTCTTTTTTGCTAACTGCTGCATTTAGACGTTGATAGATTGCGTCTTTAGTAGGAATATTTTTTTGTTCGCATTCGCTAAGAATCGTTTGCGCTTCTTCTAAAGCATTTTTTTTATTAGGTTGTATCATCGCCATTGATGCTGTCATGTCTTTGCCCTCGCGTGATTTATATTGCCCGCATCCTCTACGCAGCAGTCCCTTCTCCCCTTGCGGGAGAAGGTGGCGCGCAGCGCCGGATGATGTCATCCTGAACCGCGTTTTTTGCGGTGAAGGATCTCCTGCTTACAGGGAGATCCCTCGCTACGCTCGGGATGACATCTCGGGCACCTTCTCCCACAAGGGGAGAAGGGACTGCTAACATAGAGTAACAGAATTATCCAAAATTACGTGAAAACATCTGCGCGGTTTTTGTTGGCTTGTTTTCTAGTATTGAAACAATTTCTTCCAGCAAGTTTCCAACCTTAGTCATTCTTAGATGCTCTGTTATGTTTTCACGTATATCCGTTTTATTTACTTGTTGTAAATGTAAAAACATTTTTTTCGTGAGCTCTAGCACTGCTGTAGTAAATTGTTTTGGATCTTTCTGAACCTCTGCTGGAAAAAATGATTTCCAATCAGCAGGACGTGTCACAACATCATCTTCATCATCTACTGCTGTCGCTTTTGTGGCAGGGAACATTGGGGCAGAATCTGGGTTCATTTCTCTTTTAAGATTATTTATGCATTCATTGATTATGTATTGCATTGCTGATTCTTCTATTCCTGAAGAAGCGGTTGCAGCACTTTTTGCTAAAGCAAGCAATTGAGTTCGCATTGTTTCAAGTTCTGCTAATGGTGGTTGTTTTGCATCAGTTGTTGTGGTTGTTGTCGATGGAACTTTAACAGCATTCATGATTGATGCACTTGACACATTTGTTGAGGTTGAAGTTGTCGCTGTTGTTGCTGTGGTGGTGGTTGCTGCTATTGTTATTGCTGTAGAAGAAACCATCGATATTCTAACGTCACTTTTAGAATCGTTCACATTGGTTGGAAGAGCAAGTGATGCATAACGATTAACGAGTTTTTGGGGACGAGGTAATTTTTCATAATCTGTTTTATGTGCAGCTTCTAGAAAATAAATACAAGATTTTTCTGTAGCAGCATCCCCTGCAAATGCAGAAAATCGCGCAAGAACATAACATTTAATTTGCCACAAAACTTTGTCCGCAGAATTTTGGTCGACATTTACTAGCAGTTTATTAATAAACCGCTCATCCTGTCGTATATCATAATCAGGATTAGCAGCAAGCAATTGCTTTACAAGCGCTATTTTTTTACGCTCAATAGCAAGAATTAAAGATAAAAACTGCGCTTCTCTCGGATTTTCATATTGAAGAAAAGGTGGCTCCTTACTCAACACAAAATTTACAATCTCTATATCTCCATATTTCACAGCAGCTTCTAAAGGTCTAAGAGTATAGTCACGAATTTTATCCCGATATTCATCTTCACTACCATACCGCTCCCCCCACTTAATGTAAGTTGCAATAGGTGTATGTCGGTATTTTGCAATTTCTGCCTGCATATGATCGCGCAATACATCAAACCATCCTCTCTTGAACGCTATCTTTAAGTCAGCAGGTGAATAGGATACTGTTTTTCCTTGACCATACAAAAATGAAGAGATTGTTTGCAATACCGATGGCAGATTGATTGTCGATCCTTCCTTTTTACTTAGAATGATAGCTTCCATTGCAAGAGTATGGCTCTGCGATCCATTCTCTTGTGCACCTGGAATATTTGCTTTTAATAATTCTTTTAATATACTTTGATCAGGCAATTGCATAGCACTACGTAAAATCTCTCTACCCCGATCAGACCCTATGATTGACTCCGCTGTTAGAATTTTTCTTACAATATTTAAATGGTTATATTTAACCGCCTCATGTAAAACCTCGGATAAAAAATCTTTAAACCTGTTAGCATCCCAACGTTTTTGCGGAACCAAAGGAAGATGTTCATTAATAAATTTAAAATTCCCCGCGGCTGCAGCTATTTTAAATACTGTACTGAATAATTCCGTGTTAAATTTTTCCCAAACACTGGCGCCGGCTTCCATGAGTAACTCTATACGTCTGCGATTTTCAAATATGGGTGTATCAATTTTCTTGAGGTCACTCTGCATATCTCTAGGTATTATTGGAAACGCCAAGTCAAGCATTAAAGCTACATTCTGTTCTTTAGCGTTTGCCTGCTCTGCTAGGATAACCGGATCTACTTTGTCCTCGCCTTTTTCATCTTTGAAAATCACTGCAAACATTAATGGTGTTTCACCCGCTCCATTTGTGTCACTCACATTGACTTTGTGCGCCCCTAAGAAACCAGTGTGCGCATTTTTATCCAACAACCATTCTAAAACATGAATAGAACATGTAGTATTAGCCGCGATATGGATAGGTAAATTACCCTTATCATCTCTATGTTTATTAAGATGGTTGTTATGAATAAAAGCGGTATTTAAACGTCGATAAATACTGTCTCGATCAGGCGCGTTTTTTGCTTTGCATTCGGCGTAAATGGTTTGCACTTCCTCTAACACATTATTTTTTTTAGCCGGTGTTGCTGTGGATGCTGTCATAAAAATATTCTCCTCATGTTCGTGCTAAAGTTAAGGTAAGTCATCTCCATTATTGCGCTGTGTTAGCGTAGGAGCCGATGATGATGGTACAACGCTAGCACTCTCTGGCGGTGGGGCGGAAGGCACTGGTGGAGCTGGTTGATAAAAAGATACATACTTACTTACATCCAAAAAGCTATCTATTGTCAATCTTACGCCTGAGCACTTTGCAGAAGTGTCATGCTCTTGAACATGCTTAAACATTTCCCGAGCAAGAGCGAGCACTTCTAACGTTAGCTGTGCTGAATTATGTTGCGCACTGTCTGAAAATAATTGCAGCCAAACTTTCTTAACCAATGCTGGTGTTGCATTCACTATGGCTGCATTTTCATCTGATTCTTTTAAGTCTACACCTTCGGAAGAAAATAATCGCGGCCAAGCAGAAGACACGGGGGATGTTGTGGTTGCCGTGCTCGCGGCTGTTGATGTTGTCACAGTATTTGCAGCGGCGCTGGGGTTATTAGTTTTATTATGCTCTGCTTTTGCTGCTTGATATACATGATTAGAATGAGCAACTGCTCCAAAAGGATCACTGTTAACACTCACGTTTGCCCAAGCACTCTCAGGTGCCTTTACTTGTTCATAGGCTTTCAAATCTTGCTGATCAACTAACTCTGCAGTTCTTTTTCTTAATTCCTCATTAACGCCATTACTTTTATCTAAACATGCTAAAACAAAATAAGTGATACGCTGCGCAATGGTATTATCTTTCGGTAGCGCTGCGAATGTGCCTGTATAATATTCTTTATTTACCGATGAAAAACTCGCTTTTTCATCGGCAGCAGTCACTAGATGCTTAACCGTATCAATATCTAAACGTCGTATTGCAGCCAATATGCGTGTTTGTAGAGAAAGCATCTTATCAAGATCTGCTCTGTCTTGTGGATCCACTTGATCTACAAATGCTGCGACCACTTGATATGCTTCTTTTCTTCTTTCCTTAATCACCGCTAAAACAAATAATTTTATTCGATTAGCAATAGAATTATTTGGCAATGTTGATAATGCTTTATCAATCGATCCATCAAGAAATTCCCTTCCTCCTGCATTGTTGCTGATGATCATCAAATGCTTTAAAACATCCATTCTTTGAAAATGCATTGCGACTAATAAAGCAACAGGAACTGCAGGAACACTATAGTCCCTAAATCTACCATGAGCAAACGGAGTCTCACTAGTAAAGGAGTACTGCCTTAAAATAAAATCTATCACTTCTGGAGAAGCATATCTTGCTGCCAAGTCTATTGGCAAATAACATGTAGCATGTTTTTTATTATTTTGATCTACAAAGTTAAACAATTCTTTTTCCATTTCTTTATCTAGATTTTCTTTTAACTCCAGTTGCATTGTTTGTAATACATCTAACCAATTATTTTTTATCACATGCGCTAAATCATTTTTTGAATAAATTGTTGCTTCACTGGTGTTGAGCGTTTTCTTTGTTGTTATTGCGGTAAGCACGTTAATACGCTGTTGTGAATCAATCTTGTTATCTTTAAATAAAACCCATGTCTGCATGGCGGTTGAAATTGTTTTTTCGTCGCCATGGTTAAGAGGGATACCGGCATTTAATAATGTTTGTAATACGATTTGATCGTGTAATTCCATAGCACTTTGTAAAATCGCATCTGCGTCAGTGCCCCAGGCAGTGGGATTTTTTTTCAATACGCAAACGACGATGCCTGAGTGATTTGCTTTTACTGCGGCGTGTAGGACGCGGGTGTAGGGAAATCTGTTAGTGGCGAAATATCCTGGATTCCAAGCGCTTAAAAAATCTTGGATGAATTTTAAATTACCTGCACTAGCTGCGGCTTCAAATACGCTGCGACCGTCATATGTCACTGCCCATACATCAGCACCAGCACTGATAAGTAATTCTACGCGTCTTTGATTACCTCTAAATACATCCGCAGAAGTTGTAAATTGTTCTGCTTGAACGCTCTTGGTGTCCTTCAAATCTTTACTATCATTTTCTGCTTTAACAATTTTTCCAGAATCATAGTAGGCCACTGCTTTCATTAATGCAGTTTCACCAACATTATTTCTTCGATTAATTTCTAATTTATGATTGGGATGTGCATTGGGATCCAACATCCATTCTAGCGCATCGGTAGGATAGGCAGGATCGGCTGCGAACAGCAAAGGGAAATTACCTTTGTCATCTACGCAATTGTTAATATGCTTATGTTCAGCAAGTGCGGTGTTTAATTTTTTGTAAATTATATCTTTTGAATAAGGTGTTAATGATTTTGATTTTGTTAAAATATCTTTAGTGGTTTCTAATACATTGAGTACAGGTTCGACATTCGCGGCGGGTGCGATGGTTGCAGTACTAGTGGTAGCTGAGAGCATGAGAGTTCCTCTTGATAAAATTTGCATTGATTGTACAGGAGGAAGCTTAAGGGAATCTTAAATAATGGATTTTACGTGCCCGAGTCCGAGCCCGCGTGCGTGCCCGTTTTTTCTTTTCACTTTCGAGGAAGCAAAGAAAAAACGGGCACGCACGCGGGCTCAGGCTCGGGCGCGTAAAAAAAAAGCCCATGAAATTTTTTCATGGGCTTAGAATAAAGAGCCTGGCAATGACCTACTTTCACATGAGGAAACCTCACACTAGCATCGGCGCGGAGCAGTTTCACTTCTGAGTTCGGGATGGGATCAGGTGGTTCCTACTCGCTATGGTCACCAGGCATTGATCGGTGACGCTTTGTTCAGTAATAAAAGCATTTTCTTAAGCAGGAGATCCCCGCTTAAAACATGCGGGGATGACGTGTCTTGAACGTGTATAGAAAGTTTCTTTCTCTGCATTACTCATCATTAAAACAACTTGGGTGTTATATGATCAAGCCTCACGGTCAATTAGTACGGGTAAGCTACATGCATTACTGCACTTCCACTCCCCGCCTATCAACGTTGTAGTCTTCAACAAACCTTTAGGAGCCTTGCGGCTCGAGAGATCTCATCTCGGGGCTGGCTTCCCGCTTAGATGCTTTCAGCGGTTATCCTTTCCGTACTTAGCTACTCGGCCGTGCCATTGGCATGACAACCGATTCACCAGCGGTACGTCCACTCCGGTCCTCTCGTACTAGGAGCAGCTCCCCTCAAATCTCTAACGCCCACGGCAGATAGGGACCGAACTGTCTCACGACGTTCTAAACCCAGCTCGCGTACCACTTTAAATGGCGAACAGCCATACCCTTGGGACCTGCTTCAGCCCCAGGATGTGATGAGCCGACATCGAGGTGCCAAACACCGCCGTCGATATGAACTCTTGGGCGGTATCAGCCTGTTATCCCCGGCGTACCTTTTATCCGTTGAGCGATGGCCCTTCCATTCAGAACCACCGGATCACTAGAACCTGCTTTCGCACCTGATCGACATGTCTGTCTCTCAGTCAAGCACCCTTTCGCTCTTACACGCTACGCGCGATTTCCGACCGCGCTGAGGGTACCTTCGTGCTCCTCCGTTACTCTTTAGGAGGAGACCGCCCCAGTCAAACTACCCACCATGCACTGTTCCCATCCCCGTTCAGGGGACCAGGTTAGAACTCCGAGTATGCCAGGGTGGTATTTCAACGTCGGCTCCATCATGGCTAGCGCCATAACTTCTTCGCCTCCCACCTATCCTACACAGGCAATCTCAAAGTTCAGTGCAAAGCTATAGTAAAGGTGCACGGGGTCTTTCCGTCTTGCCGCGGGTACACTGCATCTTCACAGCAATTTCAACTTCACTGAGCCTAGGATGGAGACAGCGTGGCTGTCGTTACGCCATTCGTGCAGGTCGGAACTTACCCGACAAGGAATTTCGCTACCTTAGGACCGTTATAGTTACGGCCGCCGTTTACCGGGGCTTCGATCAAGAGCTTCGCATTGCTGCTTACCCCATCAATTAACCTTCCGGCACCGGGCAGGCGTCACACCCTATACTTCCTCTTCCGAGTTCGCAGAGTGCTGTGTTTTTATTAAACAGTCGCAACCACCTGACTATTGCAACCTCTCTCAACTCCAACCGTAAAGGCCTTCATCTAACAGAGGCACACCTTCTCCCGAAGTTACGGTGCTATTTTGCCTAGTTCCTTCACCCTAGTTCTCTCAAACGCCTTAGTATTCTCTACTTGTCCACCTGTGTCGGTTTCCGGTACGGTTCAATCGTGTTTATGCTTAGCAACTTTTCCTGGAAGCTTAGCATCGGCGTCTTCTCAACCTTTACGGTTAATCGTTTTCATGTCTCAGAATTAATAGAACTCCGGATTTCCCTAGAATTCCTTCCTACTCACTTTAACCGGGACTTCCAACACCCGGCACGACCTAGCTTTCTCCGTCATCACTTCGCAACACAATCAAGTACGGGAATATTAACCCGTTTCCCATCGACTACGCGTTTCCGCCTCGCCTTAGGGGCCGACTCACCCTGCGCCGATTAACGTGGCGCAGGAATCCTGGGACTTTCGGCGTGCGGGTTTTTCACCCGCATTATCGTTACTCATGTCAGCATTCGCGCTTCTGATACCTCCAGCACACTTCTCAATGCACCTTCATCGGCCTACAGAACGCTCCTCTACCGCTCATATTTTGACATATGAACCCGTAGCTTCGGTGGATGGTTTTAGCCCCGTTACATCTTCCGCGCAAGCCGACTCGACCAGTGAGCTATTACGCTTTCTTTAAAGGATGGCTGCTTCTAAGCCAACCTCCTGGCTGTCTCGGACTTCTCACATCGTTTCCCACTTAACCATCTCTTCGGGACCTTAGCTGTCGGTCTGGGCTGTATCCCTCTTCACGACGGACCTTATCACCCGCCGTGTGTCTCCTGTGCTGCATTTCTCGGTATTCGTAGTTTGCATCGGGTTGGTAAGCCTATCAAGACCCCCTAGCCGGCACAGTGCTCTACCCCCAAGAATGACCACACAAGGCACTACCTCAATAGCTTTCGAGGAGAACCAGCTATCTCCGAGCTTGATTAGCCTTTCACTCCTATCCACAACTCATCCCCTACTTTTTCAACAGGAGTGGGTTCGGACCTCCAGTCAGTGTTACCTAACCTTCATCCTGGTCATGGATAGATCGCCCGGTTTCGGGTCTACTCACGCCGACTTAACGCCCTTTTCAGACTCGGTTTCCCTTCGCCTTCCTTATTCAGTTAAGCTCGCCAACGCAAGTAACTCGCTGACCCATTATACAAAAGGTACGCCGTCACAGAGTTGCCTCCGCTCCGACTGCTTGTACGCACACGGTTTCAGGATCTCTTTCACTCCCCTCTCCGGGGTTCTTTTCGCCTTTCCCTCACGGTACTTGTTCACTATCGGTCAGTAGAGAGTATTTAGCCTTGGAGGATGGTCCCCCCATCTTCAATCAGGATTTCACGTGTCCCGACCTACTCGTCGTCATCTCCTCAAACAGGTTTTTTAAATACGGGGCTATCACCCTCTACGGCCGGCGTTTCCACACCGTTCTCTTAAACCTATTCGTCTCTGATAACTGGGCTCTTTCCCTTTCGCTCGCCACTACTCAGGAAATCTCGGTTGATTTCTTTTCCTCTGGGTACTGAGATGTTTCAGTTCTCCAGGTTCGCTTAACAACTCTATGTATTCAAGTTGCCATGCCGCACCTTCGTACGGCGGGTTTCCCCATTCAGATATCTCCGGATCAATGCTCATTGCCAGCTCCCCGAAGCTTTTCGCAGGCTATCACGTCTTTCATCGCCTTCTACTGCCAAGGCATCCACCTTGTGCGCTTAATTACTTGATCATATAACCCCAAGTTGTCTTCTCTTCATCGATCTTTTGATGAGATTTTCAACTCAAGCGCTACATGTCTTTTCTTCACTGTTTTCGTCTTTCAACTTCACAGCTAACATAAGTAACACCCATTTTTCAGTTTCAATCACTTGTGTAATACAGTTAGTACGTGCTTTGAACTCTCGTTCATCGCTCCGCATCTTTCTATACTTTGCTTTTACTACCGCTTTTTTAAAGAGCTTTCATTGTGTCTCTTTCAACACAATCCTTATTTCTCTTAACAACAAAATAAGCTGAATGTTTTCTATGCCTTACCAAAAAACATTCAGCTTGTTTCGTTTTTCCTGGAGCCAGTCGGGATCGAACCGACGACCCCCTGCTTGCAAAGCAGATGCTCTCCCAGCTGAGCTATGGCCCCGTCCTTCTTTCATCCTCTTTTCTTTCTTTTCCTTTCCTTTCTCTTTTCTTTCTCTTTCCTTCGCCCTGCTTCCTTCTTCTTGGTGGGCCTGGATAGACTTGAACTATCGACCCCACGCTTATCAAGCGTGTGCTCTAACCAACTGAGCTACAGGCCCTCTCAGCGTCTTTTCTTTTCTAACACATTCTTTAGCGGGAGATCCCCGCTTAAAGCATGCGGGGATGACGGGATATTTTAAATAAAATAATTTAAAACAACTCCATCTTCTCTTCCTGCTTTCAACCAAACAATGAGTGTGAACACTTGACTTCACTTCCAGCTCTCTTTCTTTCCGTCTTTGCTTTGTTACTTCGTAAGGAGGTGATCCAGCCACAGGTTCCCCTACGGCTACCTTGTTACGACTTCACCCCAGTCATGAACCATACCGTGGTAAGCGTTCCCCTTGCGGTTAAACTACCTACTTCTGGTACAACCCACTCCCATGGTGTGACGGGCGGTGTGTACAAGGCCCGGGAACGTATTCACCGCGACATTCTGATTCGCGATTACTAGCGATTCCGACTTCATGAAGTCGAGTTGCAGACTTCAATCCGGACTACGATCGGCTTTTCCGGATCCGCTCACCTTCGCAGGCTCGCTTCCCTCTGTACCGACCATTGTAGCACGTGTGTAGCCCTACTCATAAAGGCCATGATGACTTGACGTCGTCCCCGCCTTCCTCCGGTTCTTCACCAGCAGTCTCCTTAGAGTCCCCGACTTGACTCGATGGTAACTAAGGATAAGGGTTGCGCTCGTTACGGGACTTAACCCAACATCTCACAACACGAGCTGACGACAGCCATGCAGCACCTGTCTCATAATTCCTTTCGGCACTCCCGCATCTCTGCAGGATTCTATGGATGTCAAGAGTAGGTAAGGTTCTTCGCGTTGCGTCGAATTAAACCACATGCTCCACCGCTTGTGCGGGCCCCCGTCAATTCCTTTGAGTTTTAACCTTGCGGCCGTACTCCCCAGGCGGAGAACTTATCGCGTTAGCTGCGATACTACCTAGCTACGCCAGATAACATCTAGTTCTCATCGTTTACAGCGTGGACTACCAGGGTATCTAATCCTGTTTGCTACCCACGCTCTCGCGCCTCAGCGTCAGTATTGGTCCAGGTAGCCGCCTTCGCCACTGGTGTTCCTTCCGATATCTACGCATTTCACCGCTACACCGGAAATTCCACTACCCTCTACCATACTCCAGATCATCAGTATAAGTCGCCATGCCCAGGTTAAGCCCGGGGATTTCACTACTCACTTAATAACCCGCCTACGCGCCCTTTACGCCCAGTAATTCCGATTAACGCTTGCACCCTCTGTATTACCGCGGCTGCTGGCACAGAGTTAGCCGGTGCTTATTCTTTGGGTACCGTCAACGATGGTATCTCTTAAACTCCATCACTTCTTCCCCAACTAAAGTGCTTTACAACCCGAAGGCCTTCTTCACACACGCGGCATTGCTGGATCAGGGTTGCCCCCATTGTCCAATATTCCCCACTGCTGCCTCCCGTAGGAGTCTGGGCCGTGTCTCAGTCCCAGTGTGGCTGATCATCCTCTCAGACCAGCTACCGATCCTAGCCTTGGTCAGCTTTTACCTAACCAACTAGCTAATCGGACGCAGGTTCCTCCTAAAGCGCCAGATATCTCTACCTAGCCTTTCCTCCTCAGAGTATCATACGGTATTAGCCCGAGTTTCCTCGGGTTGTCCCGTTCTTCAGGGCAGATCCCTACGTGTTACTCACCCGTCCGCCACTCGCCATCAGTCTGTATTGCTACAGACCATGCTGCCGTTCGACTTGCATGTGTTAGGCATGCCGCCAGCGTTCAATCTGAGCCAGGATCAAACTCTCCAATTTTATTCGTTTGAAAAACTTAACCCTTACTCAATGCAAAATTACTCAAAGTCATTTTACATTGCTTTCTTTCATCTAAATTCGAAAATCCAGATTCCCAAAAACAAAGCCAAATGCCCACACTCATTGCTTGGTCTACTTGTTAAAGAACTCAATCCCCACAATCTCTTTCAATTCGGGGAATCGGAATTCTACCGGCTTGACAGATGATGTCAATGATTTTGTTTAAACTAAAATAATTTTAGCAAAACGACGCTTCCCTGCCTGGATAACAATGGTTTTGCCGGGTTGCAAATGGAGATTTTTTGATAGGATTTTTTCGCCGTCGATTTTAACACCGCCTTGTTCTACTAATCTTATGCCATCGGAAGTGGTATTCACCAGCCCTGCGGTTTTCATGACATTAGCGATTAGCATGCCTTTTGCGCCTACATTGACGGTAATTTCATCTAAATTTTCTGGAATTACGCCTTGTTGGAATTGAGAAATAAAATCTTCTTTGGCTTGATTAGCTTGCGTTGCACTGTGAAAACGAGCGACGATTTCTTCTGCCAAAAGAAATTTCACATCTCGAGGATTCATGCCGTTAGCAACTGCATCTCTTAGCGCTTTAATTTCAGCGAGCGTTTTAAAACTAATCAGGTCAAAATACAGCCACATGGTTTCATCAGACAATGACATGACTTTGCCAAAAATTTCTTTGGGTGGCTCATCAATACCGATGTAGTTGCCTAATGATTTAGACATTTTTTTAATGCCGTCTAAACCTGGCAGCAATGGCATCATGATCACAGTTTGTGGTTTTTGGCCAAAATGTTTCTGCAGTTCGCGTCCAACTAATAAATTAAATTTTTGATCGGTACCGCCTAATTCTACGTCAGCACGCATAGCGACAGAATCGTATCCCATCAATAAAGGATATAAAAATTCATGAATTGCAATAGAATAACCACCGGTATACCGTTTATGAAAATCATCGCGCTCCAACATGCGCGCGACAGTATAAGTGGAAGCTAGCTTAATCATATCGACCGCGGTAAATTTACTTAGCCATTCAGAATTGAAAAGAATTTTTGTCTTATTGGGATCTAATATTTTAAAAACTTGCTTTTGGTAAGTGAGCGCATTTTCTTGGACTTGTTCGCGTGTCAGTGGCGGGCGCGTTTCATTTTTACCCGATGGATCACCTATCATGCCGGTAAAATCACCGATCAAAAAAATCACCTCATGGCCTAAATCTTGAAACTGGCGCATTTTGTTTAATAAAACGGTATGGCCTAGATGTAAATCCGGTGCCGTAGGATCGAAGCCTGTTTTGATGCACAGTGGTTTGCCTGTTTTTAAGCGCGCTACCAAATCTTCCTCTAAAAGAATTTCTTCGCTGCCACGACGAATGACTTGCAAACTTTCTTCAACAGATACCATACTCTATACTCTATCTAAAAATCATTCTCGGAAGTATACACATTATGAATGAACTTTACATCGGTCTTATGTCGGGCACCAGCATAGATGGCATTGATGCTGCGCTGGTGGATTTGAGCAAACCCACGCCCAAACTTATTGCCTCACATTATGAAAAAATACCAATCTCTTTAAAACAGGCAATCCAAGCTCTGTGTCACCCGGGCCCTGATGAAATCAATCGCATGGGGGAGATGGATGTTTTATTGGGAAAACAATTCGCAACAGCTGTCAACACACTATTAAAAAAACACAATCTTAATGCTAAACATATTCGCGCCATCGGCAGCCATGGACAAACAATTCGTCATCATCCTGCGCGTCATTTTACTTTGCAAATCGGCGACCCTAATGTTATTGCAGCAAGAACAGGTATTACAACTGTTGCTGATTTTCGCCGCAAGGATTTAGCACTAGGCGGCCAGGGCGCGCCATTGGTGCCGGCTTTTCATCAAGCTGTTTTTTTAAAAAAAAATAAAAATCGCATCGTGTTGAATATGGGTGGAATTGCCAATGTGACTCTTTTTGCAAACGGAAAAATCTTAGGATTCGATACCGGACCTGGCAATATGTTACTCGATCTATGGACTGAAAAACATTTACAAAAACCACATGATGATCAAGGCGCATGGGCCAAACAAGGCGTTGTTCACACTGAGCTATTAACAAAAATGTTGGCAGATACTTTCTTTAAAATGCCTGCGCCCAAAAGCACGGGGCGTGAATATTTTAATGCTGCCTGGCTTGAAAATTTTCTCATAGAAAAAATATCAGCTGCAGATGTACAAGCAACATTAACAGAACTCACGGCAAAAAGTATTGCCGCCGCTATTCAATCTTATGTACCACGGGGTGAAATATTTGTTTGCGGCGGTGGCGCGCATAATAATTTTCTTATGTCACGCTTACAGCATTCGCTACCTACATTTAGCGTACAAACGACTACACAATTAGGCATTGATCCTGATTGGGTAGAGGCGATTGCGTTTGCTTGGCTCGCAAAACAAACATTGAAAAAAAAATCTGGCAATATCCCAGAAGTAACTGGCGCAAAGACAGCGGCGATTTTGGGTGGGATTTATCAATAACTCTTGAATGTTTGAAATTTTATTGTTTTATCATTTTCCAGTATATGTCGTCCCGCGGATTAATCGCGGAATCCAGTGTC
>LSTE01000054.1 GCA_001644445.1 Gammaproteobacteria bacterium SCGC AG-212-F23 | reverse complement strand
TTTTCTTAACTCATCTTGAAAATTTAATTTTTCATGGTGTTTGGCTTGATTATTAATATATTGTTTTACAGCTTCAATCTTAGATGAGCTGACGCTAAATGCCGCATATCCTTTTTGCCAATAAAAATAATTTAATATGTTATATGAACCACATAGTCCTTTAATCCATAAGGAAGTGGATTTTTTTATTTCTTCAATGAGTTTAGATAGACTAATATTTTTATGTAACCTTGTAAGAATATGAACATGATCTTCTGTTCCACCTATAAAAGTGGGATGGCAATCTTTTTTTTGACAAATGGTTTGAATATAAGTGTAAATTTGTTGTCGAAGACTAGGTTCTGTAAAAAATGGATAACGTTTTTTAGTTGAAAAAATAATATGAATCCATAGTTCAGACAATGATTGCGACATGTTTACCTCGTTTAAATTGATGTAAGGGATGCGCTTACAGCGCAAACAATTGTTTTGATGTTTCTTGACCTAGGGCGGCACGCACAAAAAGCGTGCGCTTGCCCTAGGCTGATGAAACTACCAGGCCTACGGCCTGAGGAAATTTCAATAGACCAGAATTAGCGATCATTGATCTTGCATTAATGAAACGCCTATTTTTAATAAATCCTAGTCACTTTGGACTACCATTAGGAGTTATTTTTATAAGTTTAGAGAATATATTTGCAGAAAAAACTTTGGCTATTAATTATAAAAGAAAATAGCGAAGTGAGGAGAACAGCCGCAGGATATTTAATATTATTAACATTGTCAACGTAATAAAATCAAATGAACAACTATATAAACAAAAAAAACTGGATCCCGCGGACAAGCCGCGGGACGACGTAAGTCAATCTTAATTTTAAAACTACAACTCCAACGGCTTGAAGTTGACTAGGATACCGTGGATGGTGGTTTTTTCTTCTAGTTTGCGAGACAAAGCGAGTGCCTGTGGTTTGTCTTCAGGGCCTACGTAAACACGAGTGCTTTTGCCGATTTCTTTCATAAAAGCATTAAAACCTTGAGCACGCAAACGATTGGTTAAACGCACTGCGTTTGGTTTTACTCGGAAGCTACCGAGTTGCACAACCCAGGATGCATCTTGAATTTTCGACACATTAGTATGATTGTTATGATTATCATGGCTATTGTGAGCGTTATGACCATGATGAGGTTGTGCTTTATGTGTCGATGGCGCTGCGGTTGCATGTTTTTCTGGCGTTGCTGGTTGTTTTTCCTGTTTTTCTGGTAGTGGTAATGTAACGACATCGGAAACTGCGGAACTTTCTTTTGTATTTTTCTGTGGTGTTGGCGCAGGTTTTGTCTCTACAGGTATTCCCGGCGCATCGTTTAATGCAACAGTCTTAGGTTGCACTGCTTCAGGTGTTACTTGCTGAGGTGCTTGAGGCTGTGGTGTAGCTGGTGTTGCTTCTGCAACTTGTTGTGGCGCTGCTTGTGCAATAGGTGGATTCGTTGTTGTAGGAACAGGATTTGAAGTGTCTGCTGTTAGATTTTTTTCATGGGTAATTTGGGCAATATGCTCGTTAAACGTAACTACATCGCCTGCATCTGCTGTAGATTGGGCTGGCGGTGTTGGCGGTGGTAAATCTGCTGTTTGTAAAGGTGGTGGGGTGTTAGCAGCTGCAGCTTCCGGTGCTTGTGCTGTAGGTGTTGGTGCTGCTTGGCTATCTAATGGCATTGGATTGACAGCAACAGTTGGTGCCGCTTGATCTAAAGCTTGTGGTTGCTGTTGCTGCATAGCAGGATCTTGTGTTTGTAGCTGCGCCATTTGTGCTTGCGCTGCTTGTGCATCAGGTATTGGATTCGTTGTCTGTTGCGCTAATGGCTGTTGCTGTTCTGGCGCAGGATTTGCTGCCGCTGTGGTTGTTGAATGCGTTGCATCAGATCCACCACTTAAAAAGATTGGCAGAAAAATAATAACTAACGCCACCATGACTAAAACTCCAATTAGCCGTTGTGTGATTTTCTTTTCCATAAGTTCACCTTGTGTTTAAGTTAATAAAAATTTAATTTTGCCAATAATCTAGCAATTCCCTGACGAAGCTCTTTACGATGCATAATCATATCAATAGCACCGTGTTCAAGCAAAAATTCACTGCGTTGAAATCCCGCAGGCAATTTCTCTCTAACAGTTTGTTCTATTACCCTAGGCCCTGCAAAACCAATCAAGGCTTTCGGTTCGGCAATAATAATATCACCTAACATAGCAAGACTCGCTGATACACCACCCATGGTAGGGTCTGTTAGTACAGAAATATAGGGTATCTCTTGCTCTGCTAATTTAGCTAGTGCTGCACTAACTTTAGCCATTTGCATCAAAGAAATCAACCCTTCTTGCATACGCGCACCACCACTGGCAGAAAAACAAATGAAAGGTATACGATGTTCAAGACTTGCATTCACTGCTTGCACAAATCGTTCACCCACAGCCGCTCCCATCGAGCCACCAATAAATCCATATTCAAAAGCAGCAGCAACAATAGGTATTTGTTGTAATTGTCCGTGAATAACAATCAGGGCTTCTTTTTCGTTTGTTTCTTTTTGGGCAGATACTAAACGATCTTTGTATTTTTTTAAATCTTTAAATTTTAATCTGTCAACGGCTTGTACATGATTAGCGATTTCAATTTGCAAATTGGGATCGAGAAAATAAGCCAACCGAGTTCTAGCGCTTATTCGCATATGATGATCGCACTTAGGACATACTTCTAAGTTTCGCTCAAGTTCAGATCGATAATGTACCGCATTGCACTTTTCGCATTTTGTCCATAAGCCTTCAGGGACACCTTTTTTGGTGATTGCATCGGTGCGAATGCGTGAAGGTAATAGCTTTTTAAGCCAACTCATAGCAATACATGCCTAGAATAAAACGTTAATTATAGGAGGAATTTCGCTTTTGGAAAAGAATAATCGGCTGGATAACTCACATCGGCCAGATAAAGACCAGAAGCAGGTGCTGTTTCAGCAGCGAGTCGGCGATCCTTGGCCTCTAGTACTGCTTTTGCCCATGCAACTTCTGCTTGCCCTGCCCCTATGCGTAGTAACAGACCTGTGATATTTCTTACCATATGATGTAAAAAAGCATTGGCTTGGATATCAATTAAAATAAAATCATTGTTACGTGTTACATAAATATGATGGATATTACGTTTAGGCGTTTTAGACTCACATTGTGCTGAGCGGAAAGAACTAAAATCTTGCTCACCTAATAAATCATTGGCAGCAAGCTGCATACGCTCTATATCCAAATCATGATGGATCCAAGTCGCTTTTTGGTGAAACAAAGCAGACCGCACTGCATGGTTATAAATTAAATAATAATAACGTCTACTGAGTGCTGAAAATCGCGCGTGAAATGAATCATCCACTTCCTCTGCCCAATGTATACTAATTTCAGGTGGTAAATAAGAATTGCCACCCCACACCCACGCGCGTTTTGCACGGATGGCTGTTGTATCAAAATGAGCAACTTGTTGTAGCGCATGCACGCCGGCATCCGTACGACCAGCACAATAAAGTTGAATAGGTTCGTCGGCAACTTTGCTAAGCGCTGTTTCTAAATATTGTTGCACAGTTGGTAAGTTTTGTTGTGACTGCCAGCCGAATAATTTATCGCCGTTATACTCTATGCCTAAAGCAATACGCATTTATATATTATCTAACAAATATTTGGCTTCAGTACATTGTTGTTGATTACCGTGTTCTGAAACATGGGTTAATATTTTTTGTGCCAGAGACTTTTTACCCATTTCCAGATAAGCACGCGCTAAATCTAATTGGGTTGCGAGAATATCATCACCAGCAACGGCGCGTATATCTTGACTGGAAACAGCATAAGAAGATGGTATTTGGGACTCTTCTTGCGTCGCAGGATTTTTTTTGCGAGGGGCGAATAGCAATATCAGAGAGATGAAAAAAAGAATAATCGCTATCAAAAAAATATTGCTGTCTATCATACTGATTCCTCTTATATCAACTAAATATCAACTCAGCAATTTGAATGGCATTCAACGCGGCGCCTTTGCGTACATTATCGGCAACCACCCAAAGATTCAAGCCTTTTGCATGAGATAAATCTTCTCGCACACGACCTACATAAACAGAATCTTGACCTGCCACATCTTTAGCCGGTGTTGGATATGGGTATTTGCCCTGTATTAAAGTAACACCTTTAGCTTTTGCCAATAACGCTTCTGCTTGCTGCGCTGTAATTTTATCACGTGTTTCAATATGAACAGCCGCAGAATGTCCATAAAAAACAGGAACACGCACCGCAGTAGGATTAATCGATATATTTGTGTCGTTTAATATTTTTTGTGTTTCCCAAACCACTTTCATTTCTTCTTTGGTAAATCCATTTTCTAAAAAAGCATCAATATGTGGAATCACATTAAATGCAATTTGTTGCAAATAGACTTTGGGATGAATAGGCTGTCCATTTAATATTTGTGCAGATTGCAGTGCTAATTCATCAACAGCTTCTTTACCACTGCCAGAAACAGACTGATAAGTAGCAATATTAATTCGTGTAACACCTACCGCATCATAAATAGGTTTTAAGGCGACAACAACGGGAATTGTACTGCAATTGGGATTGGCAATAATACCTTGTTTCTTACCTAGGACAATAGAACCATTCACCTCAGGGACAACCAAAGGAATGTCTTTATCATAGCGAAAATGCGAACTTTTATCGATGACCACATTACCTAAAGCAGCTGCTTTAGGCGCATACTCTGCTGCAATTTCATTGCTGGCACAAAAAAAACAAAGCTGTGTTTTAGAAAAATCAAATTTAGCAAGATTTTCTACCGTATAATTTTTTCCTTTGAATTCACGTATATCTCCTACTGAGCGCGCGCTTGCCAATAGATAAAGATTTTTGACAGGAAAATTTCGTTCTTCTAAAATTTCCAAAACCGTCTTACCAACAATCCCAGTTGCGCCAA
Source organism: Gammaproteobacteria bacterium SCGC AG-212-F23 (assembly GCA_001644445.1). Lineage (GTDB taxonomy): Bacteria > Pseudomonadota > Gammaproteobacteria > DSM-16500 > DSM-16500 > SCGC-AG-212-F23. The sequence goes on along the minus strand of LSTE01000054.1, from coordinate 9,945 downwards.
CAATGGCCACGTTAATACTCATTGCAATTCCTCTTGTTGCTCTATTGCTTGCAGCCACGCGCTAATAATTTTACCCATAAGCTCTGGATGACTTTCTTGTGCATAATGCAATTCTTCGCCAATTTCTACAACTTCTAAATGAGAAAGATTTTCTCTTGCCCACATTACCGTTTCCATTGTAGTAATAAATCCCGGCACAGAGTACAGCATAAGCTTCGGCAATTTTGATTTAAGTAATTTATCTGAGTAGCGAGCAATCAGTGCATCAATTTTATTTGCGCCATTGCCATGAGGTAATTCACTTAAATATTGCTTTAGTGGTTTACCACTACCTGCTTTTGCAAATGGCTCCAGATAAGAGGCAAGCTCTTCTTTCTTGAGTGCGCGTATCAATCCTTGCGGTAATATTTTTTGTACGAAATAGGATCCATTATCAACAATGTTGTAATGCCGCTGCATTTCTTCTAGCGAAAGCAACTGTTCTTGGTAAGGCAATGAAATATCATCTTTATTAACAGGTCGCAAATAAGATTCGTAAAAAACAATACCTTTACATTTATTTTCGTGTCGCATTGCATAATCAAATCCAATAACAGAACCCCAATCATGCATAACTATCGTAATATTATTTAATTGTAATGCTTCAATGAGTTTTTCGACATAATGAATATGTTCTGAAATACTATATTGAATATCTGGTTTATCTGACTTACCAAAACCTATTAAATCAGGCGCAATACATCTACCCAATGGAGTTAGATGTGACATCACATTACGCCACAAATAAGAAGAAGTAGGAATACCATGTAAAAAAAGTATAGGGTCTCCCTTGCCTTGGTCTAAATAATGAAGTTTCTTTCCTTCTATCTCAAGATAATGAGATGCGCTCATATTCACCCTGCCTGTGAAAAATCAAATAATTCACGTAAAACAACCGAATAGGTAACAAAATTAAGATTGGCACTTGATTTGACTTCTGCTAGTAAATGTTGCCAACGATCAAGTAAAAATTTATTTTCTTCTAACCAATAATCAATTTTTGCGTCAATTGATTTTTTCTTGGTATTTTTAAGATGCGTCAATACATTGACACTTAAACGACGTTGAGTACTATCTAAATCATCACGAAAACTGGCGCGCGCTAATTCTTCCCATTGATTAGAAATAGTGTAATCTTCAATTTGATCTCTTAACCAATCAAGCTCAAGCTTAGAACCTAAAGCATAATAAGTTTTAGCCACTTCAATTAAATCTAACCCATGTTTACGAGATGCTTCGACAATATCTAGAGAAGTGAATAAGATTTTTCCGTAAACAATATTTTTAGCTAAAACGATAGGTGCACCTTGTTCAACAAACGTATTGGTTTCTTCCTGCAGCAAAGTGGCATGATGCTCAGTCAATAATTCAGGAATGTGTTTGGTCAAAATGGCCACCGGCTCTGCGAAGTCCTTGATCGATAACTCAATATCCGATTCCGGTGAGCGGTTGCGCAAAAACCACCGCGTAGCCCTGTTAACCAATAAAAATATTTTCAACATCATTTTCTGTTGCAGCGCATAATTGACTTTAAAGTCAAGCGCTTCAATTTGATGCCATAACTCATCCATTTGGAATACAGTTTTCATGATGACATAAGCACGAATAACAAATCCTAATGAAGCGCCGGTTTCACGTTGTAATCGTTCAATAAAACCAATGCCCATGTGATCAGTAATATCTTTTCCGACTTGCGTTGCAATAATTTCACGACGCAATCTATGCTCTTTCATCTCAGACAAATAATTTTGATGCAACGGTTGTGGAAATGCACGCATTAAATAATTAATAAAATAAGGATCATCAGGAACATCAGTCTCTAAAATATCTTGTTTCAGATACATTTTACAATAAGCCAGTACCACTGCAATTTCTGGACGTGTAAGACCCAAACCTGTCGCTTTACGTTCCAACATACATTGTTCATCAGGTAGAAACTCTAAGCTGCGGTTTAAGCGCCCTACTTTCTCTAAATCACTCAGATAACGTCTGAAAAGATCTATCGTTTCTGTTGCCACAGAAGATTCTAGACTAAGCATTTGTGTCTGCTCATAATTATCACGCAACACAAGCTCTGCAACTTCATCACTCATTTTTTCAAGTAATTTATTGCGATCTGTCAATGTTAACGTATTATCACGCAACATCTTGTTTAATAAAATTTTGATATTAACTTCATGGTCAGAGCAATCAACACCTGCAGAATTATCAATAAAATCGGTATAGAGAATTCCACCTTTCAACGAATATTCAATTCGGCCTAATTGGGTAAAACCTAAATTACCACCTTCGCCTGCAATGCGCGCATGAAGTTCATTACCGTTGATACGAATACCATCGTTCGTTCTATCACCTACATCTAAATGTGATTCATTCGAAGATTTCACAAAAGTTCCTATACCACCATTCCAAAGCAAATCAACTTTTGCCATTAACATTGCCCTAATTAAATCATTAGGCACCATTTGATCCACTTCAATGCCGAGTGCTGCTTTGATTTCTGGTGTTAATCGAATAGATTTTGCAGAACGTTCAAACACACCACCGCCCGTAGATATTAACTCAGGGTTATAATCCGTCCAAGATGAACGTGGTAAATTAAACAATCGCTGACGCTCTTCAAAACTTTTTAATGTATCTGGATTAGGATCTAGAAAAATATGCAAGTGATTAAACGCGCCAACTAATTTTATTTTTGTAGACAATAACATACCGTTACCAAAAACATCGCCAGCCATATCACCAACACCAATCACCGTAAAATCCTGCAACAAAGGATTCATTTCCAGCTCACGGAAATGTCTTTTAACGGATTCGAAAGCACCACGCGCGGTAATACCCATTTTCTTGTGATCGTAACCTGCAGAACCACCCGAGGCAAAAGCATCGCCTAACCAAAAATCATATTCCATAGAAATTTTATTAGCGATATCTGAAAAAGTAGCAGTCCCCTTATCCGCAGCAACAACTAAATAATAATCATCTTCATCATAACGCACAACATCTTTTGGTGGAACAATATTTAAATCTTTAATATTATCGGTAAGATCAAGCAAACCGCGAATAAAAATGGTGTAACAATCAATTGCTTCTTTTAAGACATGATCACGATCCATTTTGGCATTAATTTGTTTTGGATAAAAACCACCTTTGGCACCCACAGGTACAATAACTGAATTTTTAACTTGTTGCGCTTTCATCAAACCTAAAATTTCCACGCGAAAATCTTCTCGACGGTCTGACCAACGGATACCACCTCGTGCAACTTTACCACCACGTAAATGCACACCCTCAACACGTGGTGAATAAACGAAAATTTCATACATCGGCTTAGGCAAAGGCAAATCAGATATACCGCTTGGATCCAGCTTAAATGAAATATATGATTTTTGTTCTCCTGCTGTATTTTTTTGGTAAAAATTAGTTCGGATCGTTGCCATAATAACTTCTAAGATGCGGCGCAAAATACGATCTTCATCAAGACTCTTCACTGCATCTAATAATTTTTCAATCTCAGCTATAATAACTGTCACATCGGATCGGTTCTCCTCTGTCATGGCTGGTGAGAAACGCGTTTCAAATAATTGAAATAAATTGCGCGTAATCGCTGGATTATTGATTAACGCTTGCTCGATATAATCTTGGCTAAAGGTAAAACCGATTTGGCGTAGATATTTGGTATAAGCACGAAAAACTGCAACCTGGTTCCAAGCTAATTCAGCATCCAACACTAATTTATTAAATCCGTCATTTTCAGCGTGACCATACCATACGTGGGCAAATGCATCTTGAAAAATATATTGCATTTTTTGCATATCAATCGATTTACTCGTAGCATGCACCATATCAAAATCATTGATCCAAACAATTGCACCATCACGCAAAATAATTTCATGCGGCCGCTCACCGATAATTCGTAATCCCATATTTTCCATGATAGGCATAACATCAGATAATGCAATGGTTCGCTCCAAATGAAAAAGTTTTAATCGTAGCGCCGTGATACCCGCTCGATAAAAAATCATACCTAACGGAACAGCTTCTGTCAGGGTTTCAATTTTCTTAATATCGTCAATCGCCGTTGCAGGCAAATAATATTCAGAATAGCTCGCAGGAAATGCGCGGCCATATTTTAAGAAATATTGCAAACCTTCTGCTTCACCTAATTGTTGTATTAATTGCGTTTTTAATTCATCTGACCATGACCGTGAAATGGAAATTAATTCTTTTTCAATTGTTTTTGCATCATAATCAAATTGCAATTTAGGGTTGATGCGTACAATAAAATGCACGCGCGCCAATACAGAATCAGAAAAATAAGAACTAAATGAGGATTCAACCCCGTGCAAGTTTTGCATCAATATATCTTGCATTGCATGACATAATTCCGTCGTAAAAATTTCACGTGGAATATAAACAAGACAGGAAAAAAATCGGTTATAAGAATCTTTACGAATCAACAAACGAATACACTTACGTTCCTGCAGTTGCAAAATTGCCATCGTCAGTTCTAGTAATTCTTCCTGCGTTGCTTGAAACAAGTCATCACGTGGAAGTGTCTCAAGAATATGCATGACTTCTTTACCGTTATGGCTGTCTGGCGGATAATGTAAATCTTCAACTACTTTTTGCACTTTATGACGCAAAAATGGAATTTGTCGTGGACTCGAGTGATAAGCGGTGGAAGTATATAAGCCGATAAAACGACGTTCGCCAATCAATTCGCCTTTTTGGTTAAATCGTTTTACACCGATATAATCCGTGTAAACCATTCTGTGCACGGTTGAAATAGTATTCGTTTTTGCAATGATTAAAACATTTTTTGAAAGTGCTAGCTTACGCGCTTGCGGTGGCAAATCAGCGTAACGACGAGATGTTACCCCTGTGCTTTCATCACGTAACACTCCCAATCCGGAACCTGGAACCATTTGTAAAGCACGATTAGCATCATTACCAATAAGTTTGTAGTCCCGCACACCTAAAAAAGTAAAATTATTGTTAATGATCCAACGTAAAAAATCTTTGGACTCCGCAACATCCGCAGGATCTAATGATGTAGATACCGCATCCAACTCAACTAACGCTTCTTCTACATGCGCAACCATTTTACGCCAATCAACAACAGAAGCATGCACATCGGCTAGCACACGCACAATGTCTGCACGCAGGGTTTCCATCATTTCGACATCATTTATTCGATCAATTTCAAAATAAATAGGAGCTTCACTCGTTGCTTGAGAATCGATAGCACCCATAGGTAAAATTTCTGTTATGACATGGCTTTGATCACGTATGACTTTCAAACCACCTAAATGTATTGCAAAATGAATTTGTAAATTTTTACGATTGACTTCCATGCGAATAGAATCTACGAGAAAAGGAATATCATCGTGTGACACTTGAATGATAGTATGTGATGATTCCCAGCCATCTTTTTCTCGCGTAGGATTGAAAACTTGTACTTTCACTTCGCTAACTTGACGTTGCAAAATATAATTCCAATGCGATAAAAATGCGCCTAATAAATTTTCAGAAGAGCGCTCAAGAAGATCTGCTAATGCACAAGAAGCATAATACCGTGGGACATATTGTTGAATAAGTGGATACTGATGCTCGGGAACTCGGTTTTTTAAATAATGGCAGAGTTCGTCTAGGATTACCTGACGATGATTTTCTACTTGGGCGGCCATAAAAAAATATTATCCTCATTTATATATTTCTTATTTTACGTAATTTATTGTTTTTTAGCTACATTATCTCGCAAATAAACTGGAATCGCAGCAAAAGCTGGGACCCAGGCACCCTGAGTGAATTTCTGTCTAGCTTGTGGTAAAAGACCTTCTGCCAAGGGTTGGACTAAAGGATCTATAGCAATCGGTCGGCAGTTTATCTCTCGTGCATAGATATCCCAAGCATTACCAGCACCATGCCATGTATTTTGCTTAGGCAAAACCATGTTCCTCGGCATAATAACTTGCTCAGATGCCTGTAAATATACGACACCCATAGAGTCAATTTGATATGCGCCACAGTACACTTCTTCTACACGTGCATCGACTGCTACCATGATATTTTTCCAACCATGTTTTGTGTAACTATTTTGCGCAATTGCCGCTAATGAGGAAACTAAAATCACAGGCAAATCAATACCTAAAGCTAACCCCTGTATCACACTACTGGCAATTCTCACACCCGTAAAACTTCCAGGACCACATCCTAAAACAAGTGCATCTAATTGATTCAATTCTAAATTATTCTCTTTTAAAAAATCATTAATCATAGGTAATACGATTTGCGCTTGCTGCATAGGAGCAACTTTATTGAGTGAAACTATCTTATCGTTTTGCAGCAATGCCAGTGAGCAACATTGCGCAGAAGTATCAAGCGCTAATAGTTTCATCACTCACCTCAGCAATAGGATGAAAAAAACGACGCACATTGTCTAAATCACGTGTACGTGGCATATCAGGCAAACTTTGTAAAAAAGTTTCACCATAACGTGCCCCCACTAAACGTGGATCACCTATCATTAAAATACCTTTATCCTCATTATCTCGAATTAAGCGTCCAACACCTTGCTTAAGCGTCAATACTGCATGCGGTAATTGATAATAAGAAAAAGGATCTACACCTTTCTGTCGCAACAATTGGATACGCGCTTGCAAAATAGGATCGTCAGGCGATGAAAAAGGTAGCTTATCTATGATCACACAAGACAAAGCATCTCCTCGCACATCAACACCATACCAAAAACTACTTGTTCCCAATAGTACTGCATTTCCCAATTGTTTAAATTGTTCAATCAATTCACGTTTAGGCGCCGTACCTTGCAAAAGCAAGGGAAAAGATAATCGATCTTTTATTAAAAGATAAGCTTGCTCCATAGCTTTATGACTAGTAAACAATAAAAATGTTTTTCCCCGTGCAATGGCGATCACCGCTAAACTAGCCTCAATAAATGCAGGTAAATAGTCAGCATGACGCACATCAGGCAATCCTCTAGGAACATAAAGTAATGCTTGCTTCTGATAATCAAACGGACTTTTTAATAATAATGTTAATGCATTCTTTAAACCTAAGGTATCTGTAAATAATTGAAAATTATTTTTAACTGTCAGTGTTGCTGATGTAAAAATCCAACTGCGTTTTTTTTCTTGCTGCATAAATTCTTTAAAATAATCAGCAACAACCATAGGTGTTAATTGTAAAGCAAAACTATGCGTATGGGTTTCATACCAATGAATATGATTAGCTAATACATCTTCCGTTAATGTAATAAATTGACCCATCAACTCAGAAATCCTGCGCGCACAATTTTCCAATCCTTTGCTGCGCACTGCTGCGACTTTCAAAAGACTATCGAGATTTTGCAAATTTTCTTTGACAGACTCTATCGCCCCCGCCAAAGCAATAGGTAACTGTAAAGGCCAAGGTGCTCGGCGTGTTTCACTGCCGAATGCTTCTCGCATCCGATGAACGCTTTTTTCTAATTCTTTCGCAACTACACTTATCTCTCCCATATCTCTTGCATCGAGCAAGCTTTCTATTTCGCTATCACGTGCCACCTCGATCAATTGACGACTCGTTAGTGTGGTACTAAAAAATAAAGAGGCGATTTCCGGCAAATGATGCGCTTCATCAAAAATGATTATTTCTGCGCCTGGCAATAATTCTCCGAATCCTTCATCTTGCAATGCCATATCCGCAAAAAATAAATGATGATTAACCACCACAACATCTGCCGCTAAAGCTTGTTGTCTTGCTTTAACTACAAAACAATCTTTATAAAAATCACATTCTTGATTAAGACAATTATCTGCATGACTCGTAACATGTGGCCAAATACCAGAATCTTCCGGAATCATGGTTAACTCTGCAATGTCGCCACTTTGTGTACTCGCAGACCAATCATAAATTTTTTCTAAATGATCGATTAATTGGCGCGAAACAAAACGACCATCCTCACGATTCATTTTCAAACGATAACGACAAAGATAATTCGCTCGTCCTTTTAGTAACATAACTTTACCGATATATTGCAAAATGTTTTGAATAACAGGAATATCTTTAAAAAATAATTGGTCTTGTAAATTCTTCGTACCTGTTGAGATAATTGCTTTTTTCCCGGAGAGAAAAACCGGAACTAAATAAGAAAAAGTTTTGCCTGTACCCGTACCTGCTTCAACCACTAATTGGGCGTTCGCTGCAATTGTTTTTTCTATCACTTCTGCCATGGTTTGCTGCGGAATTCTTGGCGTAAAACCTGAGATCGCTTGGCTGAGTAAACCGTTTTCTTGAAAAATTGGGCTAGCGCGCATTATTTCTCAAGAAGTTTTAATTTATCAGGAACATTTGCCCATGCATCAGCATCTTCTGGCGCGGCTTTTTTGCGATTAATCATGGGCCATTTGGCGGAGAGTTCTTTGTTAATTTCTAAGAATGCTTTGTATTTTTCAGGTAAATCATCCTGAGAATAAATTGCATCCACTGGACACTCTGTTTCACATAGTGCGCAATCAATACATTCGTCGGGATTAATCGCTAAAAAATTGGGACCTTCATAAAAACAATCGACGGGACAGACCTCCACACAATCGGTATACTTACAACGGATGCACTGTTCTGTGACTACGAAGGTCATGATATAAACTCATCAATATGGTGCCCGGGGCCGGAATCGAACCGGCACGAGAGTCGCCTCCCGAGGGATTTTAAGTCCCTTGCGTCTACCTATTCCGCCACCCGGGCAAAATAATACCAGTAAAAAGGCTGGGGTCGGAATCGAACCGGCGTCCACGGCTTTGCAGGCCGCTGCATAACCACTCTGCCACCCAGCCGTTATTTTTGGAGCGGGAAACGAGACTCGAACTCGCGACCCCAACCTTGGCAAGGTTGTGCTCTACCAACTGAGCTATTCCCGCATGAAGCTGGTAATTCTAACTTAGGGTATGCCAGAGTCAAGCTCTTATTGGCGAGTTATCTCGCCCCACGCAGCTCGTAGATAGATGATCATGGACCATAGTGTCAAAATAGCTGCCAAGTACAATAAAGAATAACCTATGACAACAATATAACCGCTAGTCGATGGACTGCAATAGAGCAAAACAACCAATGCCAACATCTGAATTACAGTTTTAATTTTTCCTAATCGTGATACGGCAACACTAGCACGTTTGCCTAATTCTGCCATCCATTCGCGTAAAGCAGAGACAATAATTTCACGACTCACAATAATCGCTGCAGGAATTGTAATTAAAAAAATAGGCATAGCAAAAACCCGCGTTGGAAAATTAACAAATTGAAATTGCGACTCACCTACAATCATGACTAAAGCGATTGAGACCATTAATTTATCCGCCACTGGATCCAAAAAAGCCCCTAAACGCGTAGAAAGTTGCATGACTCGCGCCAGATAACCATCTAGCCAATCTGTTAATGATGCTATAGCAAAAACAAGAGATGCAGCCCCATGTCCCCATTTAAAAGGTAAATAAAATAAGACCATCAAAATAGGAATGACGAGAATTCGAATAAATGTCAGCCAATTAGGTAAATTTTTCAAAAAAACTTATCCCTTGTTAAAAAATTCAAAAATCTTTTGTGCAATCGACCGGTTGATTCCCGGTACTTTTAACAACTCCTCAAGACTAGCATGATTAATTGCCTGAATACCACCAAAGTAACGTAATAATTCTCGACGACGGCTTGCACCTATGCCAGGAATAGATTCAAGAACAGAGGTATGGCGTTTTTTATCTCGCTTGTGTCTATGGCCGATGAGGGCAAACCGATGCGCTTCATCGCGAATTTGTTGGATTAAGTGTAATGCCAGAGAATCAGGAGGTAATTGCATGGGTTTGCGATCTAAGAAATGCAAAATTTCGAAGCCTGGTTTGCGGGCTGCGC
>LSTE01000053.1 GCA_001644445.1 Gammaproteobacteria bacterium SCGC AG-212-F23 | reverse complement strand
TTTTTAATCTCTATGCACAATCGTCGCCGACGCTTGCGCAGTTGGCATGATAATGATTTCGCTGACATTCACATGCGCAGGTCTTGTTGCACAATAAACAATAGCATTCGCAATATCTTCAGCAGTCAAAGGTTGCATGCCCGCATAAACCGCTGCTGCACGTTTTTCATCACCTTTAAATCGTACGCGGCTAAAATTAGTTTCAACAGCGCCGGGATCTACAGTACTGACACGAATATTTTTTCCTGACAAATCCATGCGTAATCCTTGTGAGATAACATTAACTGCAGCTTTGGTAGCGCAATACACTGCACCTTTAGGATATGTTTCATGACCTGCAATAGAGCCTATACTGATGATATGTCCCGTATTTCTTGCAATCATTTCAGGTAACACTGCTTTGGTAACGTAAAGTAATCCTTTCACATTCGTATCAATCATGGTTTCCCAATCATTGATATCACCCTCTTGAAAAAAATCCAAGCCGGCGGCAAGCCCAGCATTGTTGATAAGAATATCGACTTTTTTCCACTCATCAGGTAGTGATGCAAATGCTTTTTTAATAGCGTCATGCTGTGTGACGTCCAATTGAAAACTATGTATTTGCGTATTTGTGCATTGCGTAATAATTTCTTGCAATGCCTCTAATCGACGAGCGCACAACAATAATTTGGCACCCAATCGTGAGAAATGTCTAGCGCAAGCCGCACCAATGCCGCTAGACGCGCCGGTGATAAATACAATTTTGTCTTTTAATTCCATGATCTCATCCTGTAAAAATTTTCATGTGTTCACAAGGTTCCTGCCAGGTGTCGTCCCGCGGCTTGTCCGCGGGATACAGTGCTTAAGAATGGAGTTATAATGAGTGCAATCCTTTATGTTTCAACAACGCCTCAATCTTAGGTTCTCTGCCACGAAATGCAACAAATAAATCCATAGGATGTTTCACGCCGCCTTGTTCTAAGACATGATGTAAAAAATCGCGTCCCGTTTTTTTGTCAAAAATGCCGTGTTCTTCAAATTTAGAAAAAGCATCACTGGCTAATACATCAGCCCATTCGTAACTATAGTAACCCGCAGCATATCCTCCCGAAAAAATATGCGAAAAACTATGTTGAAAACGATTAAACGTTGAAACAGGAATCACGCATACTTCTTTGCGCACATTGTCTAGCACAGTTTGTACTTGCTCACCGTTTTCTGGGTTGTATTCAAGATGCAATCTAAAATCAAATAAAGCAAATTCTAATTGTCGTAACATATGCATGCCTGGTTGGAAATTTTTTGCAGCTAGCATTTTATTAAATAATAAATCCGGTAAAGGTTCGCCTGTATCCACATGTCCAGAAATTAAATGTAGCGCTTCTTTTTCCCAACACCAATGTTCCAAAAACTGACTAGGAAATTCCACTGCGTCCCAAGGCACACCATTGATACCGGCAACACTAGCACAATCGACTTGCGTTAATAGATGATGTAAACAATGGCCAAATTCATGAAATAAAGTAATAACATCATCATGACGAAGTAATGCAGGATGATTATCTAATGGACGTTCAAAATTACAAGTCAAAAATGCAATAGGCTGTTGGATAGATCCGTCCGCACGCATACGACGTACTGCACAATCATCCATCCATGCACCATCACGTTTATGCGGTCTTGCATAAAGATCCGTATAAAAATAACCGCGTAATTCATTTTTTTCATCATAGATTTCAAAAAATTGCACTTGTGGATGCCATGTGTTTACATCTAGCCGTTCAACTAAAGTAATGCCAAATAATTGTTGGATCACAGCAAACATACCTGAAATCACTTTCGCAGCGGGAAAAAAAGGACGTAGCTCTTCTTGTGATAACGCATAATGTTGTTGACGTAATTTTTCTGTGTAGTAGGGGATGTCCCATGCTTCTAAACGTTCAATACCATCTTTTTTTGCGAGTGCTGTGAGTTCTTGTATTTCTATTTCTGCTGCAGGTTTAGCTTTTTGTACCAAATGGGTTAAAAAATTTAAAACGTCTTCAGGTTTTTTCGCCATTTTTGTTGCAAGAGAATATTCGGCAAAATTTTTAAAACCTAATAACTCAGCCATTGCGTGGCGAATTTGTAAAATATTTTCCATGATCATGGTATTGTCCCAATGTCCTGCTTCAGGACCTTGATCGGAAGCACGCGTGACATAGGCTTCATACATTAGCCAACGTAATTCTCTGCTGACTAAATATTTCATGACACTAGAATAACAAGGATAATCCAGCGTAAAAACCCAACCTGTTTTATTACGATCATGCGCATTTTGCTGAGCAATTTTAATAGTTTGTTCCGGTAAACCAAATAATGCATCTGCATCAGTAATATGTAAAAACCATCCTTGCGTTGCATCCAAGACATTATCTGAAAATTGTGTCATCAATTGATTTAATTGTTTTTGCATATCTGCGAATCGTACTTTGTCCGCAGGCGGCAAATGCACGCCAGCAAGTTTGAAATCACGTAATTCATTTTCAATGACTTTACGTTGAGGAGCAGGTAATTGTTGAAATGTATTACTATTAGCAATTGATTGAATTGCTTGAAACAGTTTTTCGTTTTGCATGAGTTCAGTATGATATTCCGTAAGTATGATCTGACAGATACCATACACTTCTCGCAGGGCTTCACTTTGCATGACTGCATGTAAATGCGCAACAGGTGACCAAACTTTAGATAAGCGGTCATTCATATCTTCCAGTGGTTGCATTAAATTATCCCAAGTGAAATCTTGTTGCGATAATATCGCTAATATTTGTTCACGATTTTCATGAATGATTTTTTTTAGAGCAGGCTCAATATGTTCTGGCAAAATACTGCTGAATGCCGGCAGAATATCTTGGGTCAATAATGGGTTTTGCATACAAACCTCTGTCAGGAATAGTCGCTTTGTTGAATAAATCGTCGTCCCGCGGCTTGTCCGCGGGATCCAGTGCGTACTCGTGTCATCCCGAGCGTAGCGAGGGATCTCCTATTTAAGCAGGAGATCCCTCGGTGTGAAAAACACACCTCGGGATGACACTGGATTCCGCGGACAAGCCGCGGAACGACGTGTATTACCAAAGACAAATTATTTGATAACATCATGGCCGCGATGTTATCTTAAATTTTCATGTTAGCCAATCTGTTGCTATACTACCGCTCTTTGGCAAATGAACATTACTTATGAAAAACGACGCAAAAACATTACAAGGCATGATTGCACTGCTACAAAATTTTTGGGCAGAACAAGGTTGTGTCATTGTGCAACCATTAGATATGGAAGTGGGTGCGGGTACTTTTCATCCCGCAACTTTTTTACGAGCCATTGGTCCTGAGCCTTGGCGTGCAGCTTATGTGCAACCCAGTCGGCGACCAACGGATGGCCGTTACGGTGAAAATCCAAATCGCGTGCAACATTATTACCAATTTCAAGTGGTGTTAAAACCTTCTCCCGATAATATTCAGGAATTATATTTAGATTCGTTGCGTGCATTAGGTATCGATCCTTTAGTCGATGATATTCGTTTTGTCGAAGATAATTGGGAAGCGCCTACCTTAGGCGCATGGGGACTTGGTTGGGAAGTGTGGTTAAATGGTATGGAGATCACACAGTTTACTTATTTTCAGCAAGTCGGTGGTTTGGAATGCAAACCGGTGATGGGTGAAATTACTTATGGTTTAGAACGATTGGCTATGCCTTTACAAGGGATCGATAATATTTTCGAATTAGTGTGGACCAAAACAGCTAACAATATTGTTACCTATGGGGACGTGTTTCATCAAAATGAAGTAGAAATGTCAAAATATAATTTTGAATTAGCAGATATCGATTTATTGTTTAAGCAATTTCATCATTATGAACAAGAGAGTTTGCGTTTTATCGAATTGGGATTACCATTGCCTGCGTATGAAATGGTGATGAAAGCTTCTCATGTGTTTAATTTGTTAGATGCACGTCGTGCGATTTCAGTGACAGAACGTCAGCAATATATTTTAAAAATTCGCCGTCTTGCTAAAGCCGTTGCCGAAACTTATTTTAAAGCGCGCGAAGCATTAGGCTTTCCACTGTTACAGGAAAAAAACCATGCAATCTCTTCTCGTTGAAATTCAAACCGCAGAATTACCGCCAAAATCATTAAAAAATTTAAGTGCTGCTTTTTTGCAAGAAATAAAACAACGTTTAAGCAAAGCAGAATTGCCATTTGCTGAGGCACAGTTATTTGCAACACCACGTCGATTAGCAGTATTAATAAAAGAGTTAACAGAACAACAAAAAGATTCAGTGGTAGAACGCAAAGGCCCTGCATTGGAAGCCGCATTTGATGCTGCTGGCAAACCGACACCCGCGTGTCTTGGTTTTGCACGTTCCTGCGGTGTTGAAGTATCGGCGCTACTCACTCTTAAAAATGCACAAGGTGCGTGGGTAGGTTATCAACAAAAGCAAGCAGGAAAAAAAGTTACAGAATTATTACCTGCAATTATTGAACAAGCATTAGCAGCATTGCCTATTCCTAAACGCATGCGTTGGGGTAGTGGAACACAAGAATTCGTGCGACCCGTGCAGAGTATTGTTTTACTTTATGGTAAAAATATTATTGATGCAGAAATTTTAGGTGTGCGTACAGGTCGTGCTACTTCCGGTCACCGTTTCCATTGTCAGAAAAAAATAAGTTTTGCAGATGCTTCATGTTATGCAAAAGAATTAAAAACCAAAGGATTTGTTGTCGCCGATTTCGTAGAGCGCAGAAATATTATCAAACGCGAAATCGAAAATTTAATTAAAAATCATTTCGGCGATAAAGCTCACGCAATCATGGAAGAGAGTTTATTAGATGAAGTGACAGGATTAGTTGAATGGCCGGTTGCTGTCTTCGGTAATTTTGAAAAAAATTTTTTATCGGTGCCACAAGAAGCTTTGGTTTCTGCCATGCAAGATCATCAACGTTATTTTCCTATTGTCGATCATACGGGTCAGTTACTGCCGCATTTTGTTACCATCAGCAATATAGAAAGTCATGACATCAACCATGTGATCGCAGGAAATGAAAGAGTTTTACGCGCGCGGTTATCTGATGCAGCATTCTTTTTTGAACAAGATAAAAAACAAACTTTGGCAAGTCGTGTTGATTTTTTGAAACATATTGTTTTTCAAGCCAAATTGGGCACATTATTCGACAAAACAGAACGTATCGCAGCCATCACCCAATTTATTGCAGAAAAAATGCATGTGAATGCAACCGATGCAATGCGAGCAGCATTATTATGCAAAACCGATTTGACTACCCATATGGTTGGTGAATTTCCCGAATTGCAAGGTGTCATGGGATATTATTATGCTTTGCACGATGGCGAGCACAAAGATATTGCTAAAGCAATACGCGAACATTATTTACCACGATTTTCGGGTGATATTTTACCTGAAACCAGTTTAGGTATCATGCTTGCTTTAGCCGATCGAGTGGATACTCTCATAAGCATGTTTGCGATTAACCAAGCGCCAACCGGTGACAAAGATCCTTTAGGTTTGCGTCGTGCAGCACTTGGCATATTACGCATTTTAATCGAAAAAAAATGGAATTTAGATTTACAAGAATTATTTGATTTCTCATTCCAACAATTTTCCGTCTCGTTGTCCCATGATTTACTTGCGAATAGGACGTCGTCCCGCGGCTTGTCCGCGGGATCCAGAGAGTTAGAAAACAAACAAGCCGCAGCTCAAGCTCTAACCTTCGTATTAGATCGTTTAAAACCTTGGTACGCAGAACAAGGTGTGTCTGCTGATGTCATTTTCGCAGTAACCGCTTTGCATATTACTAAACCCTATGATTTTCATCACCGTGTGCAAGCCGTGAATGCTTTCAAAAAATTACCCGATGCGGAATCATTAAGCATTGCCAACAAACGCGTAAGCAATATTTTAAGCAAATATGACACAGCCATTTCCGCAAAGAAAATTGATGAATCCTTATTTGCATCAAAAGCAGAACAACAACTTTCTAAACAATTATCAGAGCAGCAGTCACATATTGCTAAATTATCTAGCGAAGCACGTTATACCGATATTTTGATGAAGCTTGCGCATTTACGCAAACCGGTAGACGATTTTTTTGATCAAGTCATGGTGATGGTAGACGATAAAGCGCAGCGTGAAAATCGTTTATTATTATTAAAAGAATTACGCGATATGTTTTTACAAGTGGCGGATATTGCTTTGTTACAGGAAAAAGTGGAATGATTGCTTTATTTCGTACCTTGGTATTTTTTATTTATTTTTTTATCATCACTCTTCTCTTTGGTTCAGTGATGCCTTTGACGCGTTTATTCAGATTGCCTAGACGTTGGTCTTATTTATTAGGCATTACTTGGATGCGTGCAGTCATTCAAGCTTTAAAATATATATGTGGAATGCGTTATCATGTAAAAGGATTGAGTAATCTGGCGAAATATCCCAATGGCATTATTTTTTGTAAACATCAATCAACATGGGAAACTTTTTTTGTGCCGCCGTTATTTTATTCAGTGGCAATTATTTTAAAAAAAGAATTATTGCCTATTCCTTTTTTTGGTTGGGCGTTGAATACGATGGGGGTGATTGCGATTGACAGAAAAAATAAATTATCCGCTTTGACACAAATCTTAGAACAGGGAAAAGAAAATTTAACCAAAGGTCGTTGGGTATTAGTATTCCCTGAGGGCACACGCGTTGCGCCTGGCCATGTTGGCAAATATCACATGAGTGGTGCGCATTTAGCTGCTGAAACAGGTTATCCTGTTTTACCTATTGCGCATAACGCGGGCCGCTATTGGCCACGCAACACTTTCATCAAACGCCCCGGCACCATACAAGTCATCATCGGCCCCTGGATCCAAACTCGCGGCCGTACTGCCAAAGATATTTTAGCAGATGCTAAACAATGGATAGAGGCTGAAATGTTAAAAATCTCCATGTAATTTGGCAATAATTATCCCGAATTACATGGAAATTTGGGATAATTATTGCCAAATTACATAATATAGGTTATCATAAACAGGAAATTGCATAAAATTTTCCCTAATTTACGGATGCTTATGAAATTATACAAACGACTTATTCAAATCAATACCGATGGTCGCCACAGTATTTTTTTATTTGGTCCTCGAGGCACTGGTAAAACATTATGGATCAAAACGCATTTAGAAGAGACGCTTTATTTCGATTTGCTCAATACAGAAATCTATAATGATTTTATTGCAAATCCATCACGTTTAGAAAAACGTATCCCTAAAAAATTTAAACATTTTATTGTAATTGATGAAGTGCAGAAGATACCGGCGTTGTTAAACGAGGTACATAGATTAATTGAATCTTATGGATATCGTTTTATTTTAACAGGTTCCAGCGCGAGGAGTTTGAGAAGAAAAGGAGTGAATTTATTAGGGGGGCGAGCGCTTAATTATACAATGCATCCTTTAATTTATAATGAACTTGAAGCAGATTTTTCTCTTGAAACAGCATTGACTTTTGGATTGCTTCCTTCTGTCTATCATATTACGGATCCAAAACATTATTTGGAAACTTATGTAACAAATTATTTACGTGAAGAAGTTTTACAAGAAGGATTAACACGAAATTTAAGTGAATTTGCACGGTTTCTAGAAACGGCGAGTTTTTCACAAGGTAATGTTGTAAATATGTCAGAAATCTCGCGTGAATTGGGAATAGATAGAAAATTAGTAGCAAGTTATTTTGATATTCTAGAAGATTTATTAATTAGCTATCGGTTGCCTGTATTTTCTAAACGTGCCAAACGCAGGTTAGTAGCGCATCCTAAATTTTATTTTTTTGATCCGGGCGTTTATCGCGTGATTCGACCACGTGGTCCTCTGGATCTCACGGAGGAAATTGATGGCGCCGTGTTGGAAACAGTATTTTTAGTGCATTTGCGCGCGCTAAATGACTATTGTCGACTTGGCTATCATTTGTATTATTGGCGTACAAGTAATGGGGCAGAAGTTGATTTTATTGTTTACGGTGAAAAAGGATTATTTGCGTTTGAAATTAAGCGAAAACGCACACTTCACAAAGCTGATTTCACGGGGTTAAGAGCATTTTTACAAGATTATCCGATTGCTAGATGTTATTTACTTTATGGCGGAGAGCATGAAGAATATCATGATCATATTCAAGTGCTGCCTTTTGTCAAAGGCTTAGCGCAATTGCTAAGCATTCTTTCTTAACCTGATTGTTGAACAATGTTACGAAAGCGTGTGTCATCCCTGCATGTTTTTAGTGGGGATCTCCTACTTACAGGGAGATCCCTCGCTATGCTCGGGATGACGCAGAACTTTTCCCCTTTGAAAAAGAGGGATTTTATTACTCCACTTCACAATTTTTCGCACTACTCACACAAGGCAACACTACCGCATTCGATGCCAATAAATTTTTCACCGCCGCATAAGGCACATTAATTTCTTGCTTACCATAAACATACGGCGCAACTGTATCCGCATCAAAGGTAATTAACAATCCATCTGCTTGCAAATTCCACACAGAGAAATTTTTCGCCTGCGGTGCAGTGCCTGTTGCGATGAACATATTATCTTTTTTAAATTTCGCATTTAAAGATTGCGCACAATAATCCGAAAGTATTTTCAAATAATTAGCTTTAGGTTTAAATAAATCTGCTAAAGCTAATGTTTTCGCTTGCGTCAAATCATAATTCAACACTTGATGCACATGCGTAGGGTGTGCTTGTCCCGCTAACATCGTGTCGTAACGCATACGAATACTTAATAAAATAGAATTTTGCGGTTTCAACACATCCAAATCATAATCAATTTTCAAATTATTATGACGCACGGCTTCCGGCAAGTGCTGTACATAAGATTGGTTCTGCTTAACATCCGCAATAAACGCTTGAATTTTTTGTTTAGCCATCGCACTTGCCAATTGATTAAATTGCGTAGCTGCAGGAGAGAGGTGCGTGCCCACAATTTGTGGATAATTCGCAGTCACAGAGTATTGCAGTGATTGATTGTCTTCTTTTTGTACTATTGGAACTAATTTAAGATCAGGTGATAACGGCACTTCTGCTCCACGAAGAGCATCCTCTGCAAGCACAGATTGTGATAAAAAAATGGCCAAACCTAAGCTAACAATATGTTTTTTCATAGTTTTTTGCCTTAATAGATGGATATGGTCAAAAATATACCTAATTAAATAGCGTAGGTCAATGAGAGATAAAAAAATATTTTTATTTCTTAATCATCCCTTAAGCTTACGTAGCATAAAATAGACAAAATTTAATTAAAGCGGAGCAAATCATGTCCAGATTATCAGACATCATTCACAGCATAGGTCAAGATTACCTTGAAAAAGAAGCGCTAGCTAAATTGGTTGATGAAGCAAAAATAATTATTACCAAAGCAGGTAAAGAAATTAATGACCCAGACCTGGATGCACCTAAAGATTTTAGAGCGCCTCCCTTAGTGCAAGCAGCTAAATACGTGAATGAAACAAAACAGGGAGAAAACAACAAAGACGCATTAAATAAAATCGCTGAAGCATTGACTAAGCATTATTTGATTGATGTGAACGCTAGGCGAAAAAATTATCTAGAAGATAATTATGGCAATGCTGTCATAGAAGAGAAAGAGTATAAGGGAGAATTTGCATTATTCTACGCTGTAAAAAATCCTGGCAATGGATTTTTAGTCGAGTTACTACTAAAACATAACGATTTAAATATATTCCTTGAATACGGACGTACTGCTGCTCACACTGTTTTAAATGCGAGCGATATGGATAATGTTTTATTAAATATGTTAGTTCGTGACAGAGCTAATAGCATACAAAATGCTTGGAATAATACTGAGCAAAAGACTAATCCCATCCTCGTCAAAAACCAGTTTATATACGCAAATCGTTATAAATGGTTATATAAAAGTAAAAGAAATGAAATTACTTTAGAATCCACAGAAACCAAGCTTCTACCGACAAATTATTATTCCAAAACAATGGATTCAAAACACTCGATCGCATCCACAGTTACAACAGCAACCACAAGCACAACTACAACCGTACCAAACACGGTCACCTCAATGCCAAGTACAGGTGATTACCAACGAGATGCTTGTCTAGGTATTATTTATGGAGTGGCAGGTAATTATGACAAAGCCATTACTTTTATTAAGCATGCATGGATGGTTCGTGATTCAATATTTCCGCAATTTTCTAGTATATTGAAACAACTTCCCATGACAAACTCCCAGCCAATCCTAGGTGATATTATCCATATTATTTATGGTTTGCATGAAATTGCTGTTACAAAGCGCAATGATATTTACATCCCCGATGCAGTTATCGTCCTCTTAGAATTATTGAATAAATTTCCTGGTATGATACAAGTAGAAAAAGCAGTCATTCACGGCGCATTAGCGCATCTTTATGCAAATGCCAACAGTCCCTTAGCCGATCCCAAAGCTGCCGATCGTATGCAAAGAGAAGCGGAAAAATTAGGATTACCTGCCAAAGTGCACGCCGGTATTAAATACATGGTTGCAGGCAATCCCGACCTTGCATTGTCTAGCTGTCCTAAAGAAGCACGTGTAACGTTCAAACAAGTATTACGTGAAGCAAAAGATGATAAAGGAATTGCGGTTGCAACAGAACTTTTATTGTTCCACACCGATCGTGCATTAGCTGATTTCGATCCGCAAGATGAAAACTGTTTGGCATATGAAAATCCAGATCTCTATCATAAAGTCATCAAACATTGTTTAGATATTGTGACAAAACACATAAAAACAGATCGTCCACAATTACCAGATAACCAACAAAAAATGTTGGAACGTGTAGTCGGTATGTCAACCCACTATCAAGCTATTGTTAACCCTAATGATAACAAAGACAGTAAGAACACATATGCTTATCAGAATGTCTATGCTCAGTTGACATTTAATGTCGAATATTCACTAAAAACACCTGCTGAAAAATTACTACGTCGCTCTGCTCTATATACCTCGTTTCTTGCAAAAAAAGCGATTTTCGATAAAGACGATGATGGTTTTCGCAGCCGAAACAAACAAACTCATGCAGCTATCATCTTAACCACCACTACGCTTATTGGACAATGCGACGAAATCTTAAAAATTCTCAACGATAACGCATTAGATAATAATCCATTAAATATTTCGGGTGAAAAGACAGAATTTATAGAACCTATACGCAAACAGTATCGCGATAAGTTGGCTGAGCTTAGAAAGGAAAAAGCAAAAGCAGAACTCGACAGCGGTTTAGACATGATTAGCAAGAATGTAGCTAAATCTACATCGCATAGTGAAACTACAGGAATCATGCAAGCTTATGCAAACATCATCACATCATCCGTGATATTAGGTAAGGATTGTTTAAAACACGTAGAGAGAGTGATAACAGAATTATCCAATGACGGTAAAATTGCAAACTTAGGTGACGAAGAGTCTATCGTTAATCAAAGAATAGAAACACTAGCGCTTGCGCAAAAACAACAAGCTATTTTCAAATTAGGAAATTGGTTTTCTGGTGATAGTGAAAAAACATTATTTTATTACGCGAACCAAGGAGACCCTGATGCATTATTTGCACTTGCACAATACTGTGCTTCGGGAACTTCACCATACTACGGCCGTGCTTTATTGCACTATGCTCGCTTTGCATTAGTATCAAGAGGTATGCCCGATGAATTTGAGCGTAGAACAATAGCACGTGATTATATTTCAAAGCTATCAAAGAATAATGATGTAAAAGCCAAGGTTGCTAAATATTATTTAAGCCTGATTGAGACAGTCGAGCAGTGTTCAATTGCGTGTAACCCGACCATGCTTATCATGAGTACATATAAAGCCGTTAGTTTACCTAACGATGTCGTGTCTGATATGGATGGAAGCGACCGAACTTTTGAGAAAGCTGGTTTAACGAAAGATATCCTTACAAATTTGTCCTATTATAAAATTGAAGCTAATGGTACTAGATATACGAGATTTAAAGAGGCTGATCTTAAATTGTTTGATGGCAGCATCATGCCCGCTTTAAAACAAAAAATGAATCCTTCACAGCCCGCCAATCATAATGCTAAAGCATCAGCGCCTAACGGCAATGGAACATCTTCACCAGTAGTTGTAAGCGCTACAACAACCGTTGCAACAGTTACAACGTCAACGATTGCGAGTACAAGTGTAATTGTAAGCGATAATAAAGCAGCAAGCACATTAACAAGTACACCAACACCTGCCACTAAAACAGTGTCATTTTCAGCGGGAGGTGCTGGAGCGAGCAACAATGCAAATAAAACAAGTAGTGATATTGCAGATAAGTCAAAAAGAGGCATCTTAAAAAATGCGAATGACGCAGCACTGTCAGAAAAATCGATTACGCCAAATGAAGATGATGCGCCATCATCACCTCTATTAAGTCATGAAGAACTCATGAGTGTCACTGTATCAGGTACACCTCCTGTGGATTCAAACGTAATGGCTGCAACATCGACTATATCGAGTGTACCTACTACGAGTACTTCTGCAGTATTATCAAAACTAAACAAAGATCCACTCAGAGGTGATATGAACCAAATATTTAAATCTCCCCTAGTAGCTTCTTTAGACGCAACAATAACAATATCATCCCCTACAACTACTGCAACAACCACAGTGACAAATACTAATAACAAACAGAATAATATCGCTCTGACAGGAGCCGTACCTATGCCTATGCTTCTTGCAAGTACAGGAGTAGGTAGCGCTGTTAGTTTTGTTCTGACTTCAGGTTCAACGACGACAGCAGCAACTGCTATGACCAGCACAAGTATTCAACCATTAGATTCAACTGACAACACGCTTAACCATAACGGAGGCCCAGCATGAGCACCAGCCATAATCCATTACTTCTTACTATCGCAAAATTAGCCGATGCTGATGGCCACGTTAATAATCAACTCGATAAAGCAATAGTTGATGAAGCCAGAGATAAAGCGATTGCTTTAATCGAAGCTGATGAGTCCGGTACAATGGTAGTTAATCAACGTGACTTTATCGATGAAAAAACAAGCAGCGTAACATACTATCCTATTTTGCTTGCAAGTATCTATCTTCCAGCAAACTCATCGCCGCAAGATGGCCACGCAACAGCAGCCATGTTTGCTATTATCGAGAAATTGATCAACCATCACAAAATAAATTTAACGGTAATAATGGATAGTAGTGGTAGATCATTCGGTCTTCGTGACATGGACTACCAACCGACTCTTCAACGACTCCTTAGGCAACATGAAGACTACGATACCGACAGATTCCATAAAGCCTATGGTACTATTAATAGCGACATGCAAACAGGTTATCGTCATGTTAAACGACACTATCTTGCCGCCCACGCGGGAGATCAAAAAGTTGATTTATCGGCCATAAGATCACAATTGCAATCACCTTTTTCGAAGGCTACATCTCCAACTCCTCTGCAGAAATTAACCTTAGCAGTATTGCAAGCGGTGACGGGCGAGGGTGATTACAATGCTATTCTTGCAGAAATCAATAGACTTTATCTCACTCCTTTACGAGATCAATATACAAATCTTGAAAATGTTTACAGAGCTTTAGCTAAATTCTCTTATACACCAGGATTTGACAACACTGGAATAGATAGTAAATCTGTTGTTAGCGAGCCATTAAAGTATGTGCAAGATAATGTTTTTGCAGTCATTCAACAATTACATCAGTTAGCAGTTTTACCGCCAGAAAGTACTATCATCAAAAGCAGTGTAACCATGGATGCAAAAACATATTCTACTCCAAGGTCAACCACTAGCACAGCAACACAAGACCATGTTGCAGCTGACACAGCCTTGGCTACATTAATATTATTAGCCAACGGTCCACAACAACTGTCCAATGTTGAACGAGCAGTATTACACGCAGCGATTGCCGATGTTTTCAAGAGAACCACATCACCTTTACGTAGCTTACGTAAAGCAGATGCTTACCGCCGAATGGCCAAAAACCATGGTGTCAACGCACCGCTAGCTATTGCTCTCGAAAAATTATTTGTTAAAAACAATCCCTATCAAGCCCGAGCCGCATTGTTACCTTTCAACGCAGAGTCACAGGATAATCAAATTGAATTATGGTTATTACAATCCCATTTGGACTACCAAAGTTATTTGGTTGCAAGATCACGAGCTCTCACTAAACCTGCTACCGTGAGTACAAAAGATGATAAAGCATTGTCGGCACTAATACCGACAGAAGATAAGCTTGTCAGCTGTTTGAAAGACAGCGCAGTTAAAGCATATGAAAAAGCGATGAATATGTTATGGTATCAATTGAAAAACAATGATGAGAGTTTTCGTTATTCAAATAACGAATATAATTTAGCTTGTCGTTTAGTTAATTTCGGTAATCATTATTCTTATGTTCCTGATATAAAACCAGAAAAAGACTTCGAAGAATTATGGAGCACAGCAGAAAATCGCATTGTTGAAATCGAGCGCTATCGAAGTATTATGGCTCTTGTGGACACTGCTTCTCTGGCGTATAGTAATATTTGTGCTCAACAAAATGTTAGTTTTAAAGAAAAGATTAATAATATAAAGATACAAATGACTGTATGTGGGGCAATACAGTCTGATATAAATAATTTACAAGAGAAGGCGGATTATGAAGAAATCATCGCAAAAGTAACTAATCTAAATCGTGATTTTAGTCGATTAGCGATTTATTACGATCGTCGCGAAAAAATTCTGCTATTAGAGCAACGCTATCAAGAGAATTTCTTTACACAACAACGCATACAAAACCCGATCCGTTACGCGGGAGTTCTAAAAGAATATGCGGAAATAGTTAAAGAAGCGCACGCATTAGGTAATCCAAGTGATCTCAACTTGATTGAAAAATCACTGACCCAGTTAGCATTCTGGGACAATGTCATTCCTGAGAACCCTGAGGATGTAAATAAAAAAGCTTCGCCCAATAGAATATTATTGGATGAAACTATTGCAACAGCGAAGAAATACGCAGCGCTTTATGACAAAGATGCAGAAACAAAACTAAATCCGCTTGCTGAAAAAGGTGATGCAGAAGCGATTTTAGGCTTAACTCGTATCTATCGTGACCAAGTTGCGAATAAACGCATTCAAAAACCTCGCAACCGTTTATTACTCAACGAAGCACGACTTGCGCTCATAGAAATGAAATTGCAACAAAAAGATAATAAAGAGTTGAAGAGAGACGAAAAAGGCGGATTAGAGCAACAAAACGAGTTTGATTCTGCGAAAAGACATTTAGATGAAACAAGAAATCAAAACGCAGTTGCCGATTTTTATTATCACTTATATCACGCTTTTAACGCTGCGACTGCGGATGCTGCATCAAAATCTGCGATTAACCCAACGCATCTTATTTTAGCCGCTTTATTGAATGCTAAGCAATTAGGATTAAGTAAGACATGTATCAGTTCTTTCGAAACGCCTATACGCGCTAGCTTTACATCGGCAGGGATGAGAACAGATCCACAAATAGTACCATTATTAACCGCCGGTTATTTTAGCAAACATGTGTTACCAGCAATGCAAAACAATATAAAAGCAGATGCGAAAAACGCATTAGGCTCAGCTTATGCTAGCGCGCAAGCCGAAGTAAAAGCCGCAGTCGATGCAAAAGCCGCAGTCGATGCAAAAGCCGCAGAAAATGAACGTTTACGAAAACAAGCAGAAGAGCAAAAAAAACGCGAGGCAAATGAGCAAGTTGAGCGAGAACGTAAACGAAAAACAGATGCCGAATCAGCAGAGCAAGCAAAACGTGCAGCAGAAGAAAAAGCAAAAGCCGATGCAGTTGCTGCAAAAGAAAAAGTTGATAAAGAGAAGAGAGATAAAGAGAACGCTGAAGCAGAGAGACTGGCAAGATGGAACGCGCCAAATAAAAGATCCGCTGCCACGTATTCTGTTTTAAATGAAAGTGGTCGTCAGAAAACTAAAGAACATTCTAAAAATGATGGGGCAGGCCGTGAAGAAGGCGTGATCGATGACGCTACAGCCACACATGGACTTTAATAATTGAATGGTTAATGAGATAAAGATATTAAACTCGGAGAACACATATGAAATCAGCAAGTAAACCTACTTACAAAAGCATATATGATAATGTGCAATTAGCGCTGACCCAAGCTTCTGTGCCTGCTACAGAAACCACAGAGCTTAAGAAATATTTTACATCTAATAATGCCAATGTATATCAAGCCCGAGGTGAGGTAGCAGCACTTCTCAAAAAAGATGTTGCATTTAATTATCCTGTGCTCTATCTCATGCTCAAAGCCGATTTAACTTTATTGCGCGCTTATTTAGGTAACAAGATAGAAGAAAAAGACCCTAAGCATCAAGCGGACATCAAAAAGAAAGCTAAAGAACACTATGCCGAAGCTTTGACATTGTATTATCAAATATTTAAAAATGAGCAGGGTGAATTAGCATCTTCCTATACGTATAGTCTTAGTCGGACAGATAAAAATTTATTAAATAACATTCTATCTGAATGCACGAATTATCACACAATTTGTGAACTCAACAAAGCATATTATCGCAATGACGGCAAGGAAGACAAAGATGAC
>LSTE01000052.1 GCA_001644445.1 Gammaproteobacteria bacterium SCGC AG-212-F23 | reverse complement strand
TTAGTCAAAGAAATCGATGCATTAGGCGGTGTCATGGCGCGGGCGATAGATCACGCGGGTATCCAGTTCAGAATTTTAAATGCGAGCAAGGGACCTGCAGTGCGAGCAACCCGTGCACAAGCCGATCGTGTATTATATAAACAACAAATTCGCGCGTTTTTAGAAAACCAAGAAAATCTAATTATTTTCCAACAAGCGGTAGATGATATAGTAATTGAAAAAGATCGCGTTACTGGCGTTATCACCCAAATGGGATTAGAGTTTAAAGCAAAAACCGTCGTGCTCACCGCAGGCACGTTTCTTGCCGGAAAAATTCATATCGGTTTAAAAAATTATGAAGGCGGTCGTGCCGGTGATCCACCTGCAAAAACATTAGCATATCGTTTGCGAGAATTATCATTACGCACGGGTCGTTTAAAAACAGGCACACCACCGCGTATTGATGGACGCAGTATTGATTTCAATGTATTAGAAAAACAAGAGGGTGATATACCTACGCCAGTGTTTTCATTTTTTGGAAATAGAAATGAACATCCACCACAAATACCTTGTTATATTACCCATACGAATGCAATCACTCATCAAATCATTCGCGACGGTTTGGGCGAATCACCTATGTACACAGGCGTGATTGAAGGAATTGGCCCAAGATATTGTCCATCGATTGAAGATAAAATTATGCGTTTCGCAGATAAATCTTCGCACCAAATTTTTGTAGAACCAGAAGGATTAACAACACACGAAATTTATCCCAATGGTATTTCAACCAGTTTATCTTTTGAAACGCAGATTGCTTTTGTTCGTAGCATGCGTGGGTTTGAAAACGCGCATATTACGCGTCCCGGTTATGCAATTGAATATGATTTTTTTGATCCACGCGATTTAAAACCTTCGTTAGAAACAAAAGCATTATCAGGATTATTTTTTGCAGGACAAATTAATGGCACAACCGGATACGAAGAAGCTGCAGCGCAAGGCTTAATTGCAGGATTAAATGCGGCACGCCATGCTGCAGAAAAAGAAGCTTGGACACCGCGTCGCGATGAAGCGTATATTGGCGTATTAATCGATGATTTAATTACATTAGGCACACAAGAGCCTTATCGCATGTTTACTAGTCGCGCCGAATATCGTTTGTCATTACGTGAAGATAATGCAGATTTACGGCTAACAGAACAAGGGTATATGTTAGGTTTGGTGAATGAACATCATTTTCGTTTATTTGCAGAAAAACGCGAAGCAATAGCAAAAGAACAACAACGAATATTTTCAACTTGGGTGCGACCAGAAACAGAAATAGCAAACGCGATTGAAAAATTAATTCAACAACCGCTTACGCGCGAATATCGTTTAGAAGATTTATTGCGTAGACCCACAGTGAATTACGCTGAATTAATTTCTGCATCGGGATTAGAAGGCGCAGACACAGCCGTTGCAGAACAAGTCGAAATCCAAATAAAATACAAAGGTTATATCGATAGACAAACAGATGAAATAGAACGCATGAAAAAATACGAATCCGCAAAAATTCCTGCAAATTTTGACTATGATCGCGTTTCAGGATTGTCTGCGGAAGTAAAACAAAAATTAAAAGCAGCAAAACCAGAAACCATAGGCATAGCGTCCAGAATCCCAGGCGTGACGCCAGCAGCGGTTTCATTGTTGTTAGTATTTTTGAGGAAATAGATTCTAAGCAGGAGATCCCCGCTAAAAGCATGCGGGGATGACGGTACTGACCCGGCAGGGGCCAAAAAAGAGAAACGATGTTTCTCATTCATTACGAGGTAAATAGACGCTATCAACCATGTTATTGTGCGAAGATTTCTCCTCGCCCCCGCGAGGCACATCTCGTCATCCCCGCATGCTTTTAGCGGGGATCTCCTGCTTAGCACGTGTCTCACTTATGAGGAAAAAATGAGTATAGAAAAATTTCTTAAAGAAAATATTCAAGAGCAAGAGTTGATTCCCTCTCTCGCCAATTATTTAAAACTCCTTCAACAATGGAACCGCGTCCACAATCTCACAGCAATCACCGACCCTGAACAAATGGTTATCTTACATATTCTCGATAGCCTAGCAATCAGCCCCTACCTGTATGGCCAACGTTTACTTGATGTAGGTACAGGCGCAGGATTACCAGGCATTCCCTTGGCCATCAAACACCCTGAAAAAGAATTCACCCTTTTGGATAGTAATAGCAAAAAAACCCGCTTTCTCACCCAAGTTAAGCACGAGCTGCAGATAAAAAATATCAACATCATCCACTCCCGCGTGGAAGATTTTCATCCAGACAAAAATTTTGATAGCATCCTCTCTCGCGCTTTTAGTTCACTTGAGGTAATGTTGCAGACAACACAACATTTATTAGCGGCGGGCGGCCAGTTTTTAGCCATGAAAGGGATTTATCCCGAAGAAGAACTCAAAGCTATACCAGAAACATTTAAAGTCACAGCGGTACATACGCTAACGATTCAAGGACTTGATGCCAAACGCTGTCTAGTGTGCATAGAAAGGAGTTAATGTGGGAAAGATCATTGCAATCGCAAACCAAAAAGGCGGCGTAGGTAAGACAACAACGAGTATCAATCTCGCCGCAGCATTAGCAATGATGAAACGCAAAATCATGTTAATTGATTTAGACCCGCAAGGTAACGCGACTGTCGGCAGCGGCATTACAAAAAATACTTTTACTTACGCAACCCAACATGTTTTATTGAAAGAAATTTCTATTCAACAAGCCTTACAAAAAACCCAAGGCGGTTTTGATTTATTACCAACTAATCCAGAATTGATTATTGCTGAAGTACAATTGATGCAAGAAACCCAACAGCGCGAATCTAGGCTCAAAGAAATTTTAAGTACGATGATAGATCAATACGATTACATCTTAATTGATTGCCCGCCTGCGTTAAACATTTTAACGTTTAATGCTTTAGTTGCAGCGGATTCTATTTTAATTCCGATTCAATGCGAGTATTTTGCTTTAGAAGGTTTAAGCAGTTTGCTGCAAACCATAGAACAAATTCAAACAAGTATTAATCCGCGTTTACACATTGAAGGTTTGTTGCGCACCATGTATGATGGTCGTAATCGTTTAGCGTTAGATGTATCCTCTCAGCTTACCCAACATTTCCCCGGCCGCATTTACCGCACCGTCATTCCTCGTAACGTACGTTTAGCCGAAGCGCCGAGTCACGGATTGTCTGTCATCCAATACGATGAAAAATCCCAAGGCGCTGTTGCTTATCTAACTTTAGCGGGCGAAATGTTACGTCGTGAGGATTCTGTAGAGTCAATACAAAAACAAGAATACGCTGCTGGTAATTAATAAATAATTCACTTTTGTAAAAAAATTGCGACCTCATAAAAGTTATTTGGAATTGAGATAACCTCAGGCCGAAGGCCTTATGAATCGACTCGAATTTTCGAGTGAACTGGTTAAAAAGAACGTGATAATCCGCGTTAATGGTCCCCTCTCCCGCCGCCATAACGGTAAAAAATACGATACATATCCAGCGGGAGAGGGAGATCTTGCTGCACAGCTTTTGGCAGTAAAAATATGTAGCTTCATCTGGCCTATGGCTTAGGAAAAATTATCTTTTTAAAACTACTACCCTGCTCCGCTTTCGCTAAAAGATTTTTCCTTAATTCCAAGGTGTGTTGCAATATTTTATGTGTCATTACTAGCACACATAGCACAAATGGATTAGTCCACACTTCATGGTAGGGTGGAGGTGGAGCAAGTTTTTTTTCTTTATAGTGATCAACGATCAAATCGAGTATGCGGTTATTTAAGCATAAAAATAATTCCACCAACAGTATACACTAAAATACAGTCTTATAACTAATTGAAAAATAATATAAATTTTAACTTTAGACCATTCCGACGCACATGTCGGAATGGTCTTGACCAAACCGACATGTATAGTATAATGGTCAGTATGAAACGTCTTTATGATTCAGTCATCCGCGACCATTTTGATCGCAATGAACAAATGCTTTTTTTGTCAGGTCCTAGGCAAGTGGGGAAAACGACGCTTGCAAAAAATTGCAGTCAATTAACAGAACATTTTAGATATTTGAACTGGGATAAAACCCAAGATCGTGCGCTCATTCTTGTAGGTGCCCCATCTCTATTAAATGGATTGCCATTGAATGCCCTATTACCTAGAAAACCTATTATCGCATTTGATGAAATTCATAAATATAAAAATTGGCGGACCTTGTTAAAAGGTTTAATTGACGAATATAAAGGTCAATTAGATATATTAGTCACGGGCAGTGCGAAATTGAATGTTTTTCGCCGTGGTGGCGAT
Organism: Gammaproteobacteria bacterium SCGC AG-212-F23; assembly: GCA_001644445.1. Classification (GTDB taxonomy): domain Bacteria; phylum Pseudomonadota; class Gammaproteobacteria; order DSM-16500; family DSM-16500; genus SCGC-AG-212-F23. The sequence goes on along the minus strand of LSTE01000052.1, from coordinate 12,402 downwards.
AGTTTAATGGGGCGTTATTTTTATTATCGAGTACATCCTCTTTCGGTTGCTGAAATTAACAGAACAACTTTACCTACAGCACCTATTTCCTCTCCGCAAAAAATTGATGAAGAGAGTTTTCAAGCCTTATTTGAATTTGGTGGCTTTCCAGAGCCTTTTATCAAGCAAGACAAAAAGTTTTATCAGCAATGGCAAAATTTGCGGCAAGAACAAATGTTGCGTGAAGATATTCGTGATTTGGCACATATCCAAGAATTGGCGCAATTGGAAATGCTTGCAATTTTTTTACAACAACAAGTAGGCCAATTAGTTGAATACAGTAGTCTAGCAAAAAAAATTCGCGTGTCAGATCAAACCATTCGACGCTGGATGAATGTATTGGAATCTTTTTATTATTGCTTTACGATTAAACCCTGGTCAGACAATATCTCACGCTCTTTGATTAAGCAGCCAAAAGTTTACTTATGGGATTGGTCGCAAGTGCAAGACAAAGGCGCAAAAGTTGAAAATTTTGTAGCAAGCCATTTATTAAAAGCCGTACATTTTTGGACAGATATTGGTTTTGGTAAGTATGAATTATATTTTTTACGTGATAAAAATAAAAACGAAGTGGATTTTTTAATTACGCAAGACAAAAAACCATGGATAATGGTTGAAGTAAAAAACAGCGGTAAGGAGCCCTTAAGTTCTGCTCTACACCATTTTCAATCTCAGCTTCATGTGCCGCATGTTTTTCAGCTCGCATTTGATTTGCCTTATGTGGACATTGACAGCTTCTCTCTAAAAAAACCTATGATAGTCCCTGCAAAGACATTTTTATCACAATTAGTATAATAACCGAGGTTATAATAAATTATTTTTTTAAAACCACAGCACTACCCCGCTCTGCTTTTGCTAAAAGATTTTTTCGTAATTCTAGGGTATGCGCCAACACTGCGTCTATCATCAAGCGCACACACAAAGAAAATGGGTTCCAATAGCCTATATTCCCATCGTCTCGATGACTTTTGAGGGAATCTAGTATTCGATAATTTAAGCATAAAAATAATTCCACTGGATGTTGACCTTTGAGTTGTTGCACACGCTTTTTTAAAAGTGTTGCGTCTTTTACATATGCTTCTACAAAAGCTGTTTTGCGTTGTTTTAGATAAGTATCTAACAGACTAATGCATTTGTCGAAAATATCTTTTTTTGTATCTAGCTCTAGTTTTTTCCATTCCGTAATAATGTTTTGTGACGCTTCACCTATGTATCGGTTATCATCAAGAGGGCTCATAAACTGATCATGAGTATGGCCAACGGAATTCATAAACATTGTATTAGTGAGTGTATGATTTATTTGTGTATTTATTTCGAATAATCGACAGGTTAACAGAATTAGCATGTTTCCGCCCATTGATGCTGATGTATAGAGATCCTTATGTATTATGTTTCTTTGCATGCAGAATTGAACAGTTTCATAATTCATTCGTGCTGCCGCTACTACTCCTATATCATTTTTTGAGTCTGCAACAGGGTTCATGTTTAATTTATCAATGCAGTGCGCCAGGGTTTTGGCTCGACCGTATGCGGCAGCTATCTTGATGATTGTCACAGAGCCATCGGCAGATCCTTCTTTGTTTAAATCACACTTTAATACATCTTTAGCATAATCTAACATCGTGATGGCATTGAATGGATTGTGAACCGCAAGCAAAGGGAAAGAGAAATGTTTGTCGGGATTCTTTATCTTAAGATCACATTTGAATTCTTTGGTGCAAGCTTCTATAACTTCAGAAGAACAGTTGATGCTTAGATAATACCCGATAGTGGTCATATCATATTTTAATATTTCTCTACAGTAACGCATCATGTTGATTTTTCCGCTTATACAGGCATTCTGCATAGTGTCTAATTTATATTGCTCATCCTGCTTTCTTGAAGATTTTACTAAGAGCAAGCATTTTTCTAGGGTTTTAATATTCCCACCCGCTGCTGCAAAATGTTCTACGCACAAATTATTTTTTGATAAACCTGTGATGGAATTCGATAATCCTTCATTAAAAAAACACACTGCTTCCGTCGCTCCTCCCAACGCAGCTAGATGAAACAATGGATATCTATATTGATCATGTAACCACATAAATGGGAAATTCTTTTTATCGCGTAATTCAGTAAGAATAGTCACTTGATTATTAAAGGCTAAATAATGCAGAGCACATAAACCAATATTGTCTATGGGCTCTCTTAAATTATCTTCATTGTTTCTGACCCAGCGTGTTATTCTAGCAGTATCATCGCTTAATAAAATTAATTGTGTTTCATTGAGTGTCCATATTCCTATTAATGCAAGTTTTTTAAAATGCCCATAAAGTTTTGGATAATTGATGTTGTGGCATTGTGATTCAAATGATTTTAAGATGTCATCGACTTCTTGTTGTTCTGCTTCTAAATCAGGCGGATAAGAATACCGCCAACGTTTTTCTTGTACACCTTGCAAAATAGGTTCACGAATTTTAACTCTAAACTCTGCTTGTGCTACTCTCTGCACTTCTTTTGCTTGACGTTCAGAAAAAAGACTGGTTTGTGCAAAGCGCGAAACGTCCGCGGTAGTTAAAAATTTCGCAATATGTGGAGAAATATTTCTGCCACCTTTTTCTGCAAGAAACTGATGCAGCTTTGAATCTCGCTGTGCTGGTGATGTGGTACGATAAAATCTATCAATAGCACTTTCTAATGATTTTTCGGCTTGTTCACTTTCTAGGTCAAGTGCGTTTAACGTTTCAATTAATATTTCGGCCCTTTTTCTTTTAACATGATTTTTATCAAGTGGAAGAAAACGCGATGCTTCTTCTACCATTTTGTTTTTTAGTTTTCTGAGCTCTTCCTGTTTAGTAAACGCTGATTTGGCTGCTTCCCCGCTGGGCTTTTTAGAAGAAGATGCTGTCATTGTAAGCCTCGTTTTTAATAATTAAATCATATAAATACAGTATACACCAAAACACAATGTTATAATTAATTGAAAAATAATATAAATTTCTACTCGTGATCATTCCGATGCCAAATTGACATGCATCATTAGCATTTTTGTGAGCCGATTACGCGACTTAATCGGCTCAAAATCTATGAAATTCTGAGCCGATTAGGATGTATTTCAATTGTAAAAAGGCTTGTTACGCAGGCAGACTTATAACAGAGGACAATTGTCGGAAATGTTTTAATCTAGCAGCATCTTTATCGAAAGTGACAGTATATTCACATTGATGACGATGATTTAAATAGCCAATATAGTTATCAGCAAAATCGGCACCATCATGTTTGTAACCACGTAAAGCCTGCCATAATATATCAGGATCATCGAAACAGAATTGGCGGGTTTTTAATATGCTTTCAATCGCAATTATGATATGTTCTCTAGCGTATTCATATGCTGTTTCCAGTACCCAAACCAATTCGCAAATGACAATACCATTAATAAAAAATAAACTCGCTTCATTTTCTATGAAATCCGTAGCCAATCGAGCTTGTTTGATATCATCTTGCAAAATATAGCGAACCAGTACGTTAGTATCAATCCCGTGCATGCTTTCCTCCACGTTTGGCAATGGCTTGTTTCATTTGCTGAATAGATATTTTCTTTTTAGGTTTTGGTAATAGGTTTTTTAAATGAGTGACGTCATCTATTAATGGAGTAACAAATACTTTTCCATGATTGTCTATTAAAAATTCCAATTTATCTCCTGTATGTATACCTAGATAAGTTCGAATATTTTGCGGGATGGTTGTTTGTCCCTTGCTGGTGAGAACAGAAGTTGCCATGATTGCTTCCTTACTGTATTGTATATTCCTTATTTTATAGTAAGGAATATTAGTTAGCAAGACTGAATTTTAAGTTTTTTAATAATTCGTGTTTAATGTTAATATAAGTGGGCGATGCTCAATACTAATGTAACCTTTTGAAAAATATCAGAGATATTTAAAAATGAATAACGACACTACTCACTTTGGCTATCAACAAATCGCAAGTCATGAGAAATCACAACGTGTGGCGGAAGTGTTTCGTTCGGTGGCAGGTAAGTATGATTTGATGAATGATTTGATGTCGTTGGGTCTGCATAGACTTTGGAAAAAAATAACGATTGCAGAAAGCGGTGTGCGTGCTGGGCATAGAGTGTTAGATATTGCAGGTGGTACGGGTGATTTAGCTTATGCGTTTTCAAAAAAAGTGGGCAAAGAGGGTTTGGTGGTATTAGCCGATATTAATGAGAAAATGCTGCAATACGGCAGAGATAAATTCATTGATAAAGGCATTCTGACAACCAATATTCAATATGCGCAAGCAGATGCGGAAAGTTTACCGTTTGCAGAAAATTATTTTGATTGTATTACAATCGCATTTGGATTGCGCAATGTAACGGACAAAGCCGTTGCTCTCCGATCTATGTATCGTGTGTTAAAACCTGGCGGAAAATTATTAATTCTAGAATTTTCAAAACCAGTCATTCCCATGCTGAATAAACTATATGATGCTTATTCATTTAACGTGATTCCCAAATTAGGCGCATGGATTACGCATGATCAAGATAGTTATCAATATTTAGTAGAATCGATTCGCATGCATCCAAACCAAATAACATTAAAAAATATGTTAGAAGATGCAGGTTTCGAAGATGTTAGTTATCGTAATTTAAGCGGCGGTATTGTGGCTTTGCATAAAGGATTTAAATACTAATGAAAGATTTTTTTTTAAAAATCATCGAAAAAAACATCAATCGTTATCTGACGCTAGATCCCTCATCACAAGAACGATTGCAGCCATTGAAAAATAAAATAGTGACGCTGGAGTTATTGGGAATAGGTTTAACATTCCAAATACTTTTTTCGATAGAGGGCGTGCATTTACAACCTGAAGACATATTAGTAGCGGATGCGCATATCAAAGGAACTCCGTTGCGATTATCATTAATGGCGCTCTCCTCGCATGAAAAGCGCCAAGCATTTTTTGCTGAAGATGTTATGATGCAAGGCGATCCAGAGGTTGCACAAAATGTTATGCGTTTATTTGATGAGATGGATATTGATTGGGAAGAGCATGCTTCACAATGGTTAGGTGATGTGCCTGCAAATCATCTCGGGCGTATTTTTCACAAGGTAAAATCATTTGCGAAAACAACACAAACAACATTCATACAAAATGTAAACGAATATCTTCATGAAGAAATACTACTCTGCCCTACTCGCGAGGAATTACAAGATTTCTTCAAAAGAGTTGATGTAACACGCATGGATGTTGATAGAATAGCGGTGCGAATTAGGCAGCTCAAGGAAGGGTTATGAAATTTTTTACACGTTTTTATCGGTTAGCTTATATCAATCTAGTCTTGGTTCGTTACAATCTGGATGAGATTATTTTTGCAATGCCTTGGTTTTATCCTTTGCGATTTTTAAGTTATTTGAATCCATTTTATTGGATATTAAAAAATAAATTAACGCGAGCAGAACGTATTAGGCTTGCATTAGAAGCATTAGGTCCTATTTTTATTAAAGCCGGACAAATTCTTTCAACGCGACGTGATATGTTGCCCGATGATATCGCAGAAGAATTAGCAAAGCTGCAAGATAGAGTCCCGCCATTTAAAGGCGTTGAAGCGCAAAAAATAATTGAGACCGCGCTCAAAGCAAAAATTACAGAAGTATTTTCCGAATTTACTTTGGATGCTCTAGCTTCTGCATCCATTGCTCAAGTGCATGCAGCGACTTTGATGGATGGTCGTGCTGTTGTTGTTAAAGTTTTGCGCCCACATATCCATAAAATTATAGAGAGAGACTTGGATTTATTTAGTGTCTTAGCAGGATTGGCGGAGCGTTATTGGAAAAGAGCCAGGCAATTTAAACCTAAAGAAATTGTTGCTGAAATCAGGGACACGCTTTTAGATGAATTAGATTTGATGCGAGAAGGCGCTAATGCTTCGCAATTGCGTCGTAATTTTTTGCATTCTGACAAATTATATATTCCTGAGATATATTGGCATTACTGTCGCGCCAATATGTTAGTGATGGAACGTATCGAAGGTATTCCTATTTATAATATCGATGCGTTAAAAGAAGCTGGATTTAACATGAAGAATCTATCAGAGCGTGTTATTGAGATTTTTTTCACACAAATATTTCGTGATAGTTTCTTTCACGCAGACATGCATCCAGGTAATATTTTTGTTGCACGAGAAAATCTACTGAATCCAAAATTAATCGCAGTCGATTTTGGTATTATGGGTTCACTAAGCGCGAATGATAAACGCTATCTTGCTGATAATTTGATGGCATTTTTTAAAAAAAATTATCAGCGCGTTGCTGAATTACATATAGCGTGTGGATGGTTATCTAAAGAAACACGAGTCGATCAATTTGAGGGAGCGATTCGTGCCGTATGCGAACCTATTTTTGAAAGACCGCAGCGAGAAATCTCATTTGGCCAATTGCTTTTGCGATTATTTCAAACAGCAAGACGTTTCAATATTAATATCCAGCCGCAATTAATTTTATTACAAAAAACTTTATTAAATGTCGAAGGCGTAGGCCGACAGATTTATCCTGATCTTGATTTATGGACAACCGCAGCCCCTTTCGTGGAGCGTTGGTTAAAACAGCAAGTAGGGTTTAAAGTATTCTTCCGTCGTGTGCGTGAAAACCTACCTTATTGGCTAGAGAAGATGCCGGAGATTCCTGATCTAATCTACGCATTTTTGTCCAAAAATGAGTCATTGTGAGTAGAGCTAATGGTTAGAAAATCCTGTATAATTTGAGGAAAGACATATCATCTCCATGTGTTTTTAACGGGGATCTCTTTTTTAATTTGGAGATCCCCGCTAGAAGCATGCGGGGATGACGAGTGAAGGCCTCGCGGGGGCGGGGAACCATCGCGGGGCAGGCGGATTGTTTGGGTATTGAATCATAAAAGGCAGGGTGCCTATATGGGTGAAGTCACTTCTTCTATGCAGGAAGAGATTGGTCGAGAAGAGATGGCATTGCTACAGCAATACGCTGCAGCGACGTTTACTAATGTCATTAGCAGTCAGAATGATCTTGACCCTAAAGATAAAGTTATGGATGAAATGCTTCCCTGGTGCACAGAGCAGGGAAATATTGTTGTGTTAAAAAGCGCTACGATTCTCTCTTCTTCACCTACTTCAAGAACTGTGCAAAATTGTAAATCGTTAATGTTAAGTAAAGGCATACATCCCGGACAAGTTTTTGCGGCAACCAGTTCGCTTATCGATTTATTATTAGCGAGCGGTATGCAAGAAGAAGATAGTCGCAAACAAAAAGGTGAAACAACCAGCCAATTCAGTGATCAACAACGTCATTTGCGTGATTTAGTTTATGAAGCTGTCATGCAAGACATCAGTGATATTCATATTCAAGTTAGGCAAAATTATACAAAAATCCGTTTGCGCCAACATGGCGAACTACATTTATATGCAGAATGGTCTGAGAAACTAGGCCGCGAAATTGCATCCGTTGCATTCAACAAAGAAACAGACCACGCAACATCGCATTTTAATCCTATGATTCCACAAGATGCTTCCATGCCATTAAAAATGCATGGTAAAGATATTCGTTTACGTCTTGCCAGTGTGCCTGCGCATGGCGGTTTTGATATGGTAATGCGTATTTTGGCGACGGGTGAAGAAAAAACCAAGTCGTTAGAAGATTTAGGTTATACAAAGAAACAAATTGATATTATAAAAATGGCAGTCAAGCTACCATTTGGTGCGATCATTGTCGCAGGTCCCACGGGTTCTGGTAAAACCACAACGCTTGCAAGTTGTATGGAAATGGTAGAGCCAACACAAAAATTATATTCTATCGAAGACCCCGTTGAAAAAGTGGTAGAAGAAGCCACACAAGTACCCGTCAATACCGAAAAAGAAGATCGTAGCTTCGCCAGCATGGGTCGCGCTGCATTGCGTATGGATCCTGATGTTATCATCTTAGGTGAAATGCGAGATGAAGATACTGCGCATGTGATGGTGCGCGCATCGATTACCGGTCACTTAGTATTAACAACATTACATACAAATCGTGCAACAGCGATAGTCACGCGATTAGTCGATATGGGTATCTCACCTGTTTTATTAAGTGATAGTAGTGTGCTGCGCTGTTTAATGTGTCAACGCTTAATTCCTAAAATATGTCAGGAATGTGCGTTACCGTTGAGAGATTCTCCTAAGCATTTAGCAGCGATTGCCGATTGGGAGGCAGTATTAGGTGCTGATATTATTAATAAAGCAAAAGCGCGCGGCCCGGGTTGTACCAAATGTCGTCGCACAGGCGTCAGCGGTCGTACGGTGATTGCTGAAGTGATTTGGGTCGATGAAGTAGGTCGAGAATTTATTCAAAAAGGCGACACACTAGGCTGGGAAAAATATTTGAAAGAAAATAACTGGGTTGATTTTCATGGTCGTGCCATAGAATTAATTTCAGAAGGTGTATGCGATCCTTTTGATGCGGAAAAAGTCGTAGGGCCTATTAATCTTTTAACGACTGCGAAAAGTTTTCGATATACTTAATAAAACTGTTTCATCGTGCTCGGTATGACGTTGCTTAGGAGAGCGCATCGTGATCAAAAGAATTAGCGAAGATTTTTTCAGTAATGCGCTGAGTAATACCATACATGCGCTAAAACGTTTTCAATTTGGTAATAAAGCACAATTGGCTTTTTTAGAAGATTTGTATTTATTAATTAATGATGGCATTCCCGCAAATCGTGCTATTGAAATGATGGCGCAAGTTGCGCAAGGTATTACGCGTGACGTTGCTTTATCGCTTTCGCAAAGCATTTCTGAAGGCCAACCTTTAGCAGAGGGTATGCGTGATTGGTTTGCACCTAATGTTGTTGAAATTGTCCGTGTTGGTGAAGAGGGTGGTGCGCTGGCGCAAACAATGAAATCGGCTATTAATACCATGACTCAACAGTCAGGTGCATTAGCTGCGTTATTAAATGCAGTTCTTTATCCTTTGGTTGTAATTACCATGGCCAGTATTATTATTGTTTATTTAAATAATTCTGTTTTCATTCAATTTCGTTTGATTAAACCAATAGAGCAATGGCCAGAAGCAGGGCAAACATTAGTGGCATTAGCGACTGTGATCTCTCATTGGTGGTGGTTGGTGATTGCAGTGATTGTTGTTGTCATTTTAGTGACAGCTAGGATTATGCGTAGTTACACGGGAGAGTTAAGGCCTTACATGGATCGTTTTCCACCTTTTTCATTGTATCGAAAATTTGTTGCGGCGCGACTTTTAGAAACCATGGGTTTATTAATTGCGAATGGTGTCGTTTTTAAAAATGCAATTAAAGTCATGCAGTACCAAGCAAATCCTTATATTACTTCACATTTAATTCTGATGGAGCATTTGTTAGGCGCAGGAAAAGGCAACGTAGCCGATGTGTTTTCAACAGGATTAGTGGACGAAAAAGATTTATTACGCTTACGCGTGATGGCTGAAGTCAAAGGTTTTGAGCATGGACTTATTCGTATGGGAGTGAGAGGAGGGGAGCAAAGTATTAATACGATGAAACTTATTTCAAAAATTGTTGGCGGCATATTACTTGCAATAGGTGGTATAATGGTCATCGTTATTGTCAGAGGTATTTATCTGACAGGTATGTCTATGGGAACTTAATCAAGTGCAGATGGATACCCTCAAACGATATAGCGGTGTGACACTGATAGAAGTTTTGCTAGTTTTAGCGATAGGGGCATTAGTTCTTACACTTGCTTTACAGCAATACGATGTTTACTCCCGCCAAAGTTCATTGCAGCAAGTCAAGCGTAATGCGGAGCAATTGCTGATCGCCGCTAGTCAGTATTATCGCGGAAATTGCATGAACATCGGCGTATTTCCCGTATCTTCGGCTAAATTTAACATTTCTATACAACAACTTATTAATAAAGGGTTTTTAACTGCTTGGGCGCCTGATAATCCATTGGTAGATGGAGGTGCCCAGGAAAAAGGATATTTCGTGCAATTTATACAAAAAAATCCTGCCACGATGAATGTATCTGCTTGTTGGAATTTTACTGGCATAGAAGGTGATAATAGTTGTCAGCCGCAGGTAGCGCCTAAGCAACAACAATTGCCGCAACCTTTAATCAATAATCCTAGCACTGTTATTTTTTGGATAGTACATGTTGCGGTAAAAATTGCAGACTCACAAAAAGATAAAGTGTCAGCTTACGCACAAATCGTAGGCGCAGATTGTACCTCAGATTCTGCTGATAAATGTAATTCTTCCGCAGACCAGGGGACTTATCTGATTTGGGAGCGCTTACCTTCTTTTTCTTCACCTGAAATGAGTTCGACATTATGGCAAACTATGCCATTATTAAAACAATTTAATATGCAGTATACTCATGATCTTGTGTATGAGTTAGAGACAGTACCGACGAATTATGTAGGATCACAATATTATCTGTGCGGTGGATAGAATATGATAAATAGTTTTCAACGTCAGAAAAAAGGTTTCACCTTAGTGGAAATGTTGTTAGTCCTAGTGATTATGAGCATTATCCTCAGTATGTTGATTGGTTATACTCAACAAAAAATGGACCAACTACGCCGCGATCGTACTAGTCTCATGATGCAGCAAATCTTGAATGCTGCACTGTCTTATTATGTCAATAATGGGAAGTGGCCAGCTAATCACTGGAATGGCGGTGGTGATCCTTTTGTTGTGAATTATTTAGGAAACAGAACATGGAAAAATCCTTGGGGCGGCACGTTTGATGATTTAAGTGCAAACGGAATTTTTTATCTGTGCACCATTATCCCTTCAACAGGATCAAGTACGACAGCAATTGCTAATGCAGCGATTATTGCGGGTTCATTACCTAATGCTTATACCTCTTCAAATAATTGTAGTGGAGTGCAGCCGCCTGCTGCAAATAATTGTTCTGCAGGTCAGCCATGTTATGTTGTTTCTGCTGTGCAAATTCCCGGCCAAAATTTAAATAATGCTCGTTCGGTTAATTTTGCCGATTTGTATAACAGTGGCGCGTGCGTGCCGCAACCGACATGTCCTACCGGCATGGTGGGTGCAGTATTTACCGTGCCTGCTGCAGTCAGCGGTGTGAATGATACAGGTAGTTTAAATACTTACCCTGTGAGTAGTTTTACCTCGTATGCAACAGGGGCATGGGGTTCGACGCTAGAACCACCGATTTGTAACGAAGGTGCGAATGAAGCTTGTTTGTCTGCAGTGCCGCCACCACTCACCAGTTTTAATGGAACATTTTGGCGTGCTTGTCTTTCAGTCACTACAGAGAAAGGCGTGGTAAATAACATGGCACAGAAAGATACTGTAAACGTTGGGAAAATATTAGTAATCACACGCTGCGTTCCTGCAGATACTTCGGGCCTCATCACAGAACCTAGAGGCGGCGATATTGGTATTTATTATTAATTCGCGTATACTGCAGTATAAATAAACGGAAAGAAGGTCAAAATCATATGGAGCATGGCTAATGACGCGTAAACTACTCAGCCTAGGTGTATTTCTTTTTATATTTCCTGCGCTGGCCATGGCAGGTTGGCAAGTTGCACAACCGACGGCTTCTATTCCCAATGAGCCTTTTTTTCAGACGGGCAACCAACGCGATAAAACGTTTGTACCTCCACCTGCGTTTCACGGCAGTGTTTTTCCTAATCGTTATGCCAAAATGGGTAGACCTGCGGGTGTTTATGCCATCAGTATCAGCGGCTCTTTGAAAGAAAACTTAGAACGTATTATGCACCGATACCGTTGGCGTGTGGCTTGGAAAGCACCTTACGATTATAATTTTGATGGACGTATCACAGGTTCTAGCTTGCCCAATGTTATTGAAAAATTGCTGCAACCATTCCCATTACAAGCTGTGATGTATATGTCTAATCGGACTTTGGAAATTAGGCCCAGGAGTTAACAATAATGAAATTTGTTTTTAGAACATTTATCCTATTCATTTCGCTGGTTATGTTTATGCTGATGACAGCGTGTACGCTGTCATTTATGCATCAAACGGATAGCAATATCGCTGATACCAAACAGCGTATAGAGGAAGCGCGTCAAAAATCCGATGCGTCAAATACGCTATTACCGCCATTGTTAATAAACCAAGGTCTTTACGTCGATAAAACACCCGTCGATTTAGCGAGACATCCCTCATGGTTAAAAAATCAAATTGTACTGCGCGGTGACCATTTACCATTTTCATATTTTGCTCGTTCAATTGCAGCAGCGGGTGGTAGAAACATTTTAGTCAATTATCAAGCTGACATGGATCAATCTACTTTGTTGAGCTTAAATTATTGTGGAACGGTACAAGGCGCACTTAATTTTATTGCAGCAAAAACAGGTTATTTCTATTTCGTCAATGGCAG
>LSTE01000051.1 GCA_001644445.1 Gammaproteobacteria bacterium SCGC AG-212-F23 | reverse complement strand
TTGCAGATGAAGATTTTGTAGATGCGGGCACCTCAGTGTTTGCATTCAGAGACAATAATGTGCTCGTTATTGCTTTGTCATCAACACTTGTCAACACGGGCGTTTTTGCAGGTGAATACTTATAATCAGCCGTTAGAGTAGGTGATACACTACGGTTCCATTCTTTTTTGGGAGTGGCAGAAAGTATATATCCAAATTTAGCGGATACAACTGCGGTATCAAATCCAAAAGCTTTGACCAAATTCTCCAAATAATTTTTGTCGTATGCAATAGTGTATAACTTTTCATTAGAATGAAAAATAACACCGGTTCCTGATGGATCAGACTCCATAAGTATAGAGTTATACCCACATGCTGTATAATAATCTCGTCGCATTGCATTCGTGTCAGCATCTGTTTTATAAAAAGAAACTAAAAAACCAACATTAAATAATCTAAGCTTTGCAAATACTTTAGAAATAGGCGCTAGATTTCCTAATACATTAAATGGAAAGATTGCAATCGCCTTATCATTGGCTTCTAATTCCAGGTCTCCGATCTCGGCAGACAAAATATTGGCATCTTTTGCGCGCACGCGCGGATGATGTTTTTGTGTTTTTGATATTTTACTATTGGCAGCTTTTATTCGAGCGGAAGAAAAGTCCAAACCTAAGTATCCTATTTTGCATTCTTTAGCAATAGCTAAATTTTCCAGCTCACCACAGCCAACTTCAATCATATAAGTTGCACTTAACGTCTTCATAAATGAAGTAAAATAATCTTTTTCGTCTTGTAGAAATTTTTTTAATGTTTCCGGATAATTCTGGTGATTTAGAATTTGTTCGCCGCCGTCATTGGTATAAAACCATAATGCATTTCTATTCTGATGCAGTTCTCTCACACCAAGATCACCCAACTTATTGATGAAATCAGCAATAATTTTCATTACTTTGTCATTATTAATATTTCTAAAAACGACTTCCACTTGCTTACTAAACGTGATACTCAAAGTAGGGTCACAAAAATCAATAATCCCTGATGTTTGCAACATGTTTTTAATAGTATCAAAAAAATTAATATCAAATGAGCGTTCATTTGTTTTAATAACACAGACCAAACAACCTGCCTGCTCTTTAAAATAAAACATATAATTTTTACTAGGACCACCCGAATGCAACCTATATGTGGCTGCTAATGTTGATGTGCTGCTTATAGGGCTTTTAGGAGAGCTTGATACTGTTTCCTCTGATTCAATAATAATATCGCTAGGCGCAGGAAATTTTCTGAATTGATAAAGACCAATAGTATGATCTTCAGAACCAGAAGCAAGAACATCAGCAGAAAGTAGTGCAAGTGATTGCACAGAACTCGTGTGTGCATTTTGCATATGTCCTATACATTCAAAACTCGTTCCATCCCAAGTTTTGATATGATGGTCACGTGAAGCACTAATCAACTTCTTATCAGGAGTAACAACGAATGCATTAACTGCCTCAGCGTGAGCAGTTATTTGTTTATGAAGATTAGATGACGGTTTTCTGATATCCCAAAACTTGATCTCTCCATATTCAGAACCGCTTGCTAAAATATATTCATTCAACATAGCAAACGCATATATATGCGCATTGGGATGCCCATCAAGATAAGAAGAGGGTTTGCCTGTCCTTGAATCCCATAGGGTAATAGCATAATCCTTGTTTTCACTAATGATTGTATTATCTTGAACAATGACTGCAGATAGTGAGGTAGAACCACCAGCAATTGTTTTGACAATATCACTGGTCGTGTAATCAAATATTTTTAAAGTGCCGTCTAATGACTGGCTCACGAGTTGGTTTTGGTTTGATAATGCGGCGAGAGAAGAAATAGTGTCAGCATGATCGGGAATAGTGAAAGTAGTATAAAATCTTGGACGCTCCCAAAGTTTGATTGTTTTATCATTCGAGCCCGTAGCAAATACAGTAGTGGTAAGAGAAACGAGTGCATAGACCCCTGCATTAGCATGGGCTACCACTGATTTTGAACTTCGTTTGCTAGCGATATCCCAGAGTTTTACGGTGCCATCCAAAGAACCGCTCAACAACTGTGACTCGTCTGAAGCTGTCGCGCTGGGGACTGAAATCAAAGACCACACACTAGCATCATGGCCTCTTAACTTAGTATTAACCTCTTTGCTATCTATTATTGATAGCGGAGTAACTTTTGAAGATTCCATTCCTACACTCCCTTGTTATAGGTATTTTATACTTAGGTATTTTATACGTATGGATAATACAATGGCGCTTTTCTCAAAGCAACAATAATTTCTATTCTGTTTAATTACTGCTCGAAAAAGCTTAGATTTGTTTGGAAGATAATATGTACCGCGGCATTTTATTGAGTAATGCAATTGTCAAAGTGAGAATACCCAACAGGCTTAATAAAATCGCAAGCGGTATGTTAAATTCTGCAAGTATCCAACTGATAAAAGAAGATCCTAGCATTTGCATACAGCCTATCAGTGCTGAGCTACTGCCATTTAAATGACGCACGTTTTCTAAGGAGCCGGCAATCGCATTAGGAATGACAATGCGAGCACCTACAACATAAATGGCTGTAGAAAATAATAATGAAAAAACATTTTCGCAACGACATAAATGAATCATCCATAGGGTTAAACCACCTGCGATCAGTAGCGATGCACCTAGCAATAATAAATTATCAACAGAAACGTAAACAATTAATCGTCGCAAAAGTAATCCGCCGATAAAATAACTGATTGCAATGACTAATGAACAATAACCATATTGCGTAGGCGATAATCCAAAATGATTCATCAACAGCAATGGACTTACTTGAAAATAAGCAATTAATCCAGCAAATGCTAATGTATAACACATCGTACCTATTAAAAACGTAGGGTTGGTGATGATAAAATAATAATCTCGTAAAATTTTATTGATCTGTAAAGTGTTTTTTGATGTAACATGAGTTTCTGGTAAATATTTTAAAATACTAAAAAACACAATACCTACAAATACAGTCGCCAACATAAAATTTGCCCGCCAACCTAACCATTCCTGTATACAACCCCCTAATACAGGCGCCAAACAAAGTGTAATAACCAACGCCGTCGTAGTATACGACCATGCTTTAGAAAATTCCGCTCCCTTAAAACAATCACTTGCGATCGCACGATTTAATACACCACAAGCACCTGCGCCAATGCCTGCCAGCAAACGCGCTAGCAAAAGCATCTGCGGTGTCAGCGCAAATGAACAAGCAAGATTGCCCGCAATAAATATTGTTAAACCAACCAGCATAACTGTCCGTCTACCATAATGGTCTGATAAAGGACCGTAGATCAATTGCGATAAACTAAAGCCTAACAAATATAAGGTCAAAGCAAATTGAATATTTTTATCAGGCATTGCAAAGTAGTGGCTAATCGCGGGTACCGAAGGTAAATAACTGTCTAACACAAAACGTGCTAACGACGAAACCAGGCACAAAATCACAATGATTTTGTTATAGTTCAACGCGTTATGCTTTTTGTTAGTTATTTCCATTGGGTTCTCGTGTTTAAAGACAATATAGAAAAAAGAGTAGGGCGAGTTAGAACAGGGAGTTCACATAATACATAAATATTCTGATAATGACAAGAAAAAACTTTGTTGTGTAGCTGGACAAGTAGATGTATCCGCTTGATATACGTCGTCCCGCGAACAAGTCCCCGGGATCCAGTGCGTACTTGTGTCATCCCGAGCGTAGTTGTCATCCAGAGCCGCGTTTTTGCGGCGAAGGATCTCCTGCTTATAGGGAGATCCCTCGCTATGCTCGGGATGACAACTACGCTCGGGATTGACACTGAATGACGACGCTTATTGACTAATTTCCAAAATTTCGCGTAACTGAACTTGCGGCAGTAATAATAGCCGCCGTGGCCGCAACCATACCAGCCACCTTGAAAAAATTAGATGAACAATTAAAATAAGTTAGCATTGTCGGTTTTGGATATAAATAATCTTCTAATCTTTCCACGACATTATTAATAGTTGGTCTTTCAGCATGTTCCTTTCGAGTGCACTCACTCATTAACTTCAATATAACCTCGGGACAACGCTGAGCTGCTCTAAGATATTCAATAGCATTTGCAATTTTTTTATATCTCGTACCATCATGATTTTCTATACCAAATATAGCCGGTAACGCTGTGTAAATTTTTGATTTAAATTCTTCAGGAGTTAAAAAAATTTCAAGCAAAACAATACCAAAACTAAAAACATCTGATGCAGGAAGTCGTGTATCTGTTCCCATCATTATTTCAGTAGCAGCATAGTTAATCGTATTCGCATATTTAATTTTATCGGATGTATTGGAAACATTAATGTCTCTTTCTGTTTTGAGATCTTTAGTATCTTCTGGGTCTCCCTTTTTAACTCTTAGTGCTATGCCAAAATCAATAAGCTTTGCTGTACCCTTTATGCTATCAAGTAAAATATTTGAGCTTTTTATATCCCTGTGAACATAACCGTTTTTCAGCGTGTGTTGCAATCCGCGAGCAATATCAAATGCAATTTGAATACGTCTTAGAGGAGTAGCATTTTCTAATGCAGCTGTTAAGCTGACAGGAAGATATTCAAAAACAAGACGCAAGGGATCTTGCGTATAACCGATATAAGTCACAATATACGGACTCGGCGGCATTGATTGCATTACCTTCCATTCATTTTTTAATGGAAAAGGGCAAGACAGTGCTTTCAATGATTTACTAACTACTTTTTTATTGTCATAAGTGACAGCCACTATTCGATAATCGGATATATCACTCAAAACTTCGGGGACGACTTCAGGAACAAATTTATCATTAGAAAGCATATTAGTTTTATTATCTTTATCTACTAGGGTCTTAGCATGATTTAAGAATTGTGAAGCTGCAGTCATTGTTAGTCACCTCTCTTACTGAAATATTAAACCCTTGGGAATAATTGCCGATCATTAGCAAGCAAAGGTTTTGTTAAATCATCCATTCTATTCATAGTCATATTATCGACACTGACAGACACTGGCTTGAAATGACACGCATTACTTCCTAGTCCACTAGCAACATTATTTTTTAACTGACATTCATCTAACAAATTTGCTCCTGCTTGCGCAAGCTTGGGAATGTGTGGAGCACTATAACGTTTATAGTACGCATGGATAAAAGTTTCATATGCCATGCGATCATTTGCATCATCAAACATTAATGTAGAATGGTTTGATTTTTTTAATTTTAATAAATAAACATCATTTCTTCCTTTTTGAAAAAGTTCCATAGCAGTTCTTTCTGAACTTTGCCAGGGAACTTCCTTGTCAATCTCTGAACCGATAAAGGCCACGGGAATGTTTTCAGGAAATTTAGTAATGCTTTTTGCAGGAGAAGGGCCATCTGTTTGATATTGAGTACAACAAGATAAAAAATTTCGCTTAAGACAAGCCATAGGAGCCCAATGCCTTTTATCAATAACATCTTCAACAGAATAAGCACATCCTTCAACAACAACCAAAACCACTTCAGGATATTGGTACTGAGCAAATGCATTAAGAGTCGCTATCCCACCGCGTGAAACACCGTACAAAATAAGTTTTTCATTTTTAAATTTATCTTTTTGTGCATCCCAGAGGGTGTATTTAGTATGGTGTGATTCAATATCTGATTTTTGACCTATGCTTACATTAGAAAAAACAGGCCTATGCGATGTCACTGATCCAGGCTCTGTTGCTTTGAGCGGATCAACTGCGCCAATTTGAAATCCATACCACCCGTTAGAACAATGACTCCCACAAGACCAAATCCATTTTAGTGGATTGCAAGTGTATGAAGTCAAATTAACATCTTGGATTTCTTTACCAATAAACGGTTTATAAACAACATTGATAGGCTGAAAACCATTTCGCCCTGAACAAGAAAGCGTTTGTCCTGTCGTAGTTGTTATCACTTCAGAACCAATATATTTAGCCATTTGCGTTTGCGAACAAGACATGCCCTGGTAATAGATTGTTCGAAAAGAGGCGCCGTTTGGTACGGTCCAATTAATAGAATTATCAATTTTATGATCTAGTAAATTACTTGCTGCAGTCACGAAATTCTCCGCTGTATATTATTGCCTATAAAATGATAAAATGCTTGAGTGTTATGTAAAATTAATCTATTATAACACTACACACTTCTTTAGATAAGGTGTTGACTATGCGTGTTGTAATAGGTAAAAAAATCAGTGAGATATCTGCAAGTCAGTTCACTGATTACTGGAAAAATTGAAATTGATGCTTACTTGACTTAGGTACTGGTGACGGTAGATTCGTACTCGACCAGGCTAAGTCTCATCCCGATAAACTCTGTATTGGTATTGACCCTGTTGCGTCTGCAATTGCAGATTCATCTCGTCGTGCTGCATCTAAACCTTCTCGCGGTGGTTTACCTAACGCGATATACGTTAACGCCTGCGTAGAGAATCTTCCTGAAGAATTAACAGGTATTGCGACTGAGATTACCATTAACTATCCTTGGGGTTCTTTATTACGCGCTGTGGTACAGCCAAATTTATCGGTATTGCAAGGGGTTGCTAAGTTAGCTCGCCCAAACGCGACCTTAACGCTTCTTATTAACTATTCTACCTTCATGGACAAAGAATACGTCGCGCGATTAGGTTTGCCACCATTTGACATAACCGCTATGGAAAAATTAGCTTTGATTTATAGTGAAGCGGGTATTTATATTGAAAAATGGTCTTT
Source organism: Gammaproteobacteria bacterium SCGC AG-212-F23 (assembly GCA_001644445.1). Taxonomy (GTDB): domain Bacteria; phylum Pseudomonadota; class Gammaproteobacteria; order DSM-16500; family DSM-16500; genus SCGC-AG-212-F23. The sequence goes on along the minus strand of LSTE01000051.1, from coordinate 10,031 downwards.
GCTAGATAAAAACGTACCGCACAAAACCACTTGGGGTCAAAAACTTACACAGGGTGGTGCAACGCGTACAACATTATTAATTCAGGCTAAAATTCGATAATTTATTAATCAATTTAATTGATTGATTCAACTAATTGATTAGTCTAGTATTTTAATTTATACCACACTTATTCATATGAAAAAGTGTTATATTTCACACTTTTTCATATGAATAAGTGTGACTTTTAACATTTTTATGTTAGTCTAAGAATATGAAACGACAAATTTTTAAAGACCTAAAACACTGGAAACAAGATAAATCCCGCAAACCCTTAATTCTCAAAGGGGCACGGCAGGTAGGGAAGACTTATGCACTAAAAGCCTTTGGGGCACTTGAGTACGAAAATATTGCTTATTTTAACTTTGAAAATTCGCCGCAACTACGTGCGTTATTTTCAGAGAGCTTAAAACCAAAAGATATCCTCAAAGCATTATCCATTGAATCTTCGCTACAAATTATCCCTGAAAAAACACTGATTATTTTTGATGAAATTCAAGAATGCCCGGAAGCATTAAATAGTTTGAAATACTTTAATGAATCTGCCAATGAATATCATATTTGCGCCGCCGGTTCTTTGTTAGGCGTCACACTAGCAAAAAATAAAGGATTTCCTGTAGGTAAGGTTAATTTTCTCAACCTCTATCCATTAAGTTTTGAAGAATTCCTGCTTGCAAAAAGAGAAACAATGCTAGCTCAATATCTCGACGAAATTACTAAAATTGAACCGCTACCTATTATTTTACACGAAAAATTGTTAACTTTTTTTAAAGAATATCTTTATACAGGCGGCATGCCTGAAGCGGTCAGTGAATATATTACAAATAATGATTTCAATTCTATTAGAAATATTCAAAAAAATATACTGGCTGCCTATCGGCTAGATTTTGCTAAACATGCGCCGCAAAATATTTTAATGAAAATCAATCAAGTATGGGACGTAATTCCTAGCCAACTAGCAAAAGAAAACAAAAAATTTATTTATTCTATCGTTCGCAAAGGAGCAAGAGCTCAGGAATTTGAAACAGCTATTCAATGGTTAGTAGAGGCCGGCTTAATTTACAAGGTTTACAATACATCCACACCCAAATTACCATTAAGTGCTTATCTCAATCATGATATTTTTAGACTCTTTCTTGTTGATGTAGGCTTACTTGGAGCCATGACAGATCTTTCTGCAAAAACAATTATTTACGGCAACGAAATTTTCCAGGAATTTAAAGGCGCGCTGGTTGAAAATTATGTATCCCAAGCATTATCCATGCAAGAAGAGAAACTTTTTTATTGGACAAGCCAAAACCAAGCAGAATTAGATTTTATTCTACAATATCAAGATAATATTTATCCAATTGAAGTCAAATCAGGAACTTCTACAAAAAATAAAAGCTTAACGATTTACTCGCAAAAATATCAACCTAAAATAGCTATCCGCTTATCATCCATGAATTTAAAACTGGATGGCAACATTTTAAATTGTCCTCTTTATTTAGTTGCAAAGCTCAATCACTTATTGCAACAGATTTCATAAAAAAAGCTCAAGCACCGTAGAAAATACGGATATACAAGCAATCCACGTTTATGCACACTTAAGATTCACTAAATAATAACAAGGATCCAAAATGTTTAGAAATCTAAGGCATTTAATTCCAAGAGCTTCTTCTACAGCTATTAGAATTAGCGCATCTTTTCCAGCAAGAGTTCTTTCTGTCTCACAAAAACCATATCAAAAGTCAAACAATATGCAGACGCAATCCCGACTGTCTTCATCAACAACATCTACCAGTGATGAAAAAGAAATAAAAACTTCCTCATCAAAAACACCGACTAGTGATACAATAGATGATTATCTTCCACCACTTAATTTAAAAGATTTAAGTGAAAATTCAAAATCATTAATCACACAAATATGTTTTTTTGAAAACAATCTATCAACTAAATCGAAATATTATTTCGATCTAAGAGCGATGTCTGACGAAAAACTAGAAGGCGAAAAAAATAAATTGAAAAAAGAAAATAAGTTTAATTTCTCATTATACAGGAGAGTTACCATTTATAGAAATTTTTATAGGCATGAAAATGAGAGAAAAATAAAATTACTCAGTGAAGAAGTAGAGCGTAGAGAAAGCCTAAAAAAAATATCTAGCAATGATTTACTCATTGAAATTAATCGATTAAACACTGATGTAAAATCTTTAGAAAATGAAATAGGAATTTCACGGAACAAATCTCTAGGTCTTACTAGCTTCATATTACAAGGAAATCTTATTCTTACCCCCGTCGATAAGAGAGTTGAAAAAATAAATGAAGTTTTAAATTTACAAGCACATATAGATGCTTATATTGAGCAAATGCGAATTACGCTTGATATCCTAAATACAGACAAAACCATTATTGAAACAGAAATTACAAAAAGAAAAAATCAACCTAGACCCAAGCTGTAAGTACGAATTTTCTGTATTTTTTAATCAGATAGAGGTAGTTGATAAAATAGATGACTCAGTTGCGTTTAATGTTTGAATCCGCCGAATTCTACGGCACTGTCTCACTTGAAGTGCGTCATTGTTTATTATATAAGCAGTGATTTAAGGCGAGTAACATGGGTCAAAATTATCGACAACTGAATGAGCAGGATAGGGTATTTTTACAAATAATGTTAGACAAGGGGTACCCTAAAGTCAGAATAGCAACAATATTAGGTGTTCATCGTTCCACAATTCACAGAGAACTTAAACGTACCAGAAGAATTATTTTCGGAATCAACTAAGTTAAAGACCGCATTATGAAATCACAGACAATATTTCGAGTAGAGCATTATTTACTCTTCTAATGAGATAAATTATTGTAAATTATTTTGTTTTGGTATATTATTGCGCTACTTTTTAATTCAGAATTGGTAGGTATTTTTATTAGAAATAATTGAGGAGATTTTATCATGAGTTTTGCGCGCGCTTTTACGTTGTTTAGTGGTGCTGCTATTGCTATATACTTATATGGACAGCGTAAAGAACAAAATAATACTGTAGGAACTGCAGCATCACCTATGCCGAACCAAACGTCGCCTGATCATAAATTGATATCGATGCCTAATAGTAGAAAGCTCAAAGTAGGTATAATAGGGGCGAGTGGTAAAATTGGCTCTGAAGTATTGAAAACCATTTGGAGTAATCCTGAAAAATTTCCGAACGTAGAGATAGCTGGCACGAATACTGTGCCTAGAGTGAATTTCGGTATGTATCTTGATTTCAGTATTGCATATCCTGAAAAAATGCTTAATGCTTCAAAAACAACTTTATCCAATAATCCAGATGCAATCAAAGATGCAGATGTTATTTTTATTACTGCTGGTTTATGGCCTGATAAAGTGACTAAAAGTAATTGGGACTCAAAAGATTCTAGTGGAAGATTAGTTCAGTCCGCTGTTAACTTTCCTCTAATCAAAAAAACTTGCAATGATATTAATAAATACGCGCCTAACGCGATTGTGTACGTCGTCACTAATCAAGTTGACATGATGACTGAACTTGCTCGAAGAGAACTTCCTAAGCATCGCGTATTAGGCATAGGCGGATTAATTGATTCTATGCGTTATAAACTTGTATTAGCTAATCTTCTTGTGGAAGCGGGTTATTTTAATATCTGCGATACAAGTAGAATTAGCGCGCATGTCATCTGTTTCCATAATGGCGATATGCAATTATTAAAAGATAGTTTAAAAATCGATGGGAAAAGTCCAAATTTAAGTGATCAAAAACTTGCAGACCTTATTGACAAGGCAATGGAACAAACACGTCCATTAGGAAAAGCAATCTCGGATTTACAAAAACATCCAAAACGATTAGATATTGATTCTGGCTCTTCAATTACACCTGCTAAAGCCGTAACAGATGTTATTCAGGCCATGTCTACTGAAAAACCATTAACAGCGGCATTTAATATAGCAATGGATAGTAATACCGCTCAACATTATGGAGTAACGCTTATCACTGGCTTAAGTGTTCCAGTGGTCATTCAAGGATTAAGTATCACGCCTATGCCACCTTCAGCATTTAGCATCTCAACAGCAGAAAAAGAAAAATTGAAGACAGCACAAGAAAAATTAAATAAAGACACGAATGCATTATTTGAATTACATGCGAATCAAACTTATTTATCTGACTCTGTAGAAGATAATACAACGATTACTGTCAATGCTCCTAAAGTTTCTCTGCTACCTTCACTGACAGCAACAAATCGGAAGTAACTAAGCAATTTACAAATTAAAAGTTTGATTTTTAAAAAATTGGCAGAATCTCATGCGAAATGCACCATTCTCTCAAGGCTTCTTAATTTTGCTTGTATATAGTCTTCCCCATTCACTAATTTTAGCAAACGCTGGCTCTAGTGCTTTTCCAAACGTAGTAAGTGAATACTCAACTCGTGGTGGTACTTCAGCATAGACTTTACGACATACTATTTTATCTGCTTCAAGTTCTCGAAGTTGCAGAGTTAACATTCTTGGAGTTATATCAGGCATAAGCTTCTTTAGCTCAACAAAACGCTTTGTCCCTTCAAAAAGACGATGCAGAATAACTCCTTTCCATTTGCCACCAATAATATCCATAGTAAGCTCAAAAACGCAGTGAGTCCTTAATGATTTATTTCTTTTTGCCATAATATTTATCCAGTATAAAAAATGATACTTTGTCACAGTTTTGTAGCTAGCAATTATTCAGCCTATTATTATATCATAAGATATCATAAGTATCAAAATGAGGTATTAGGTTATGAAAAGTCAAACAAAAGAACCATTGATAATTCCTGTAACAGGGAAAGCGATAGTATCTACACCAGCAGCAGATGTTAAGGCGATGATACCAACACCTGCGGTATCAAAATCTGAAAAAGCACTGATAACTTATCGCAAAGTTGAAGAAAAGGATTATGAAAATATTTTATCGCTACAACAGGAAAACTTTCGTAGCGGAGTAACTGAAGAAGACAAACAGAATGGCTTTTTGTCAGCAAAATTTACAAAAGATCAATTCATGGCAATGAATGAAGATTTAGGTATTATTGTTGCAATAAAAGGAAAAATACTTGTCGGCTATTTATGCGGAGCTTCTTTTGATTATTGTAAACAGTTTCCACTTTTAAAAGAAACTATTGATGATATAAGTACTCATCAGCGCAAGATAAATGATACGCCCATGACCTCCGAAAACACTTTCTTTTATGGCCCCGTTTGTATTGCTAAAGAAGAAAGGGGGCAGGGGATATTAGAAGGATTATTTTATGCACTGAAAAAAGTCGCAATAAACCACGTTAAACACTATAATAATTGTGCATTCTTCATGTCTCCTGACAATGTACGTTCCTCCAATGCGCATCAGAAACGTTTAGGGGTGCGAAATATAGGTTCATTTTTTTCGCAAACAAGAAATAAGGAATTTTATTTATTTGCACGAGAATTAGAAGTGCCGAAGCTAATAGCTAATCCAGCCGTTCAAATGACAGGATTTGGATCAAGATTGTTTTCAGGAAAGATACAATTGTGGTCTTTAGATGAAGTGCGCTCGAATAATGTTTATCGGCCTTAAATTTGCAAGCGTTCAATTTACGTAACGGAGATGAAAATGAGTAAGATTGATATTCACTATCATATTGTACCGAGTATTCAGCGCGATGTTGTAGCGGGTAGGGCATGGTTACCAGAGTGGAGCATACAATCTATGCTTGAGCACATGGAAACGAACGAGCTCAGCGGGTTAATAACATCAATTACCACGCCAGGTATTTATTTCGCAGATAAAACTACATCCAGCGCTACAGCTACATTAGCTAGGGAATGCAATGATTTTTCAGCCAATTTGATGCAGCAACATCGCGGAAAAATTGGTTCATTTGGTATTTTACCCTTACCTTATATCGATCACGCTTTAACAGAATTGACCTACTGTTTAGATCAGCTAAAATTAGATGGTATAATTTTATTAACAAATTATAGAAAACACTATATTAGCGATCCTTATTTTGCTCCTCTATTTGAGGAATTAAATAAAAGAAAGGCTCTTGTATTTCTACATCCTACTGACCCAGTAGGGAGTTGTTCCTCTTGTGGATCATCAAACTTAGCGCCTTCAATGGTAGAGTTTCTGGCAGATACGACACGAACAGTCACTGAGCTTGTTTACTCTGGTTTCTTAGAAAAATATCCTGATATTAAATTCATTCTTTCTCATGGTGGCGGAACTATTCCTTATGCAGCTTCTAGACTAGCTATGTTTGAAGTGTTAAAACCAGAACTTAAGGAAAAAGCACCACAAGGTATTCTTTATTATCTAAAAAAATTCTACTACGATACAGCACTAATTACAGGCAATCATATATTGAAATGTTTATTTGATTTTGTTCCTCCACAACATATTTTATTCGGTACGGATGCTCCTTGTGTTTCTCCTGACGGGGTTTCAATTGAAATTCAGGAAATAAATAAGTTTCTTCAATCCTTACCTGAACAAATAAGAGAATATGTATCTTATAAAACAGCTTTGATGTTAACACAAAATCTAAAGCATAAGGCTTGATAAAAATCAAACTAGTCCAAATATGATTTGGTAAATTATGAGTTTAACTAATTTAAATGATCAATATTTTTTAAAAAATTAAAATGAAAGCTAAATATCATCATTTAACTGATATCGATCGTATTTTTCTACGAGTATCGAGAATTAAAACGAAATTGCTTTAAACATTCTACAAATCATTGGCCGAATAAATCAAAAGGTTATCATGGCTAATGGTGCACTTGGCGCGAGATTCCGCTATAATCACCATATTTCCAGTAATTTTCCTTACCGGCTGTTAAAAAATACGCGCGAAGGTGGATCCCGCGGACAAGCCGCGGGACGACATCTAACCAAACGAATAAGATACGCCTAGCGATGATAAATCATTACTTCCTGTACTTCCATTACCACGAGCGCGTGCCCATTGTGCAACTAAAGCAGCTTTAGATGTCACGTTGTAAGAGAAACCTAATGCATAGTAAGGGCTATAAGCATTCGCACTACCAGAAGCACCCGAAACAGTGAATACTTTTTTGGCGTAACTGTAAGCAATACCTAATTTACCTAATATATTAAAATTATAACCTAATGGATACTGACCTACCGCTGCTAAATATGATGAAAAATGTTCGGTAGTAGCGACGTTAACTCTAGGTAATGTTTCTGAAGAATGATAATACTGCGTGTAACCCAATTCTCCGGCAAAAAGCGCTTTGCAAACTTGTAGAAATTGATAGCCTAAATCTACACTCCAGCCTGGACCAATTTCTGTTACTGAATCAGCGGAACCACGTGCTTTTTTATCATGAACATGGGAAACACCGATATTTCCACCTACATACCAGCTAGGAACATAGCTATAGGTAAGGTTCGGCATTGTTATAGCGGGCATTGAAGTTGTTTCACCCTTATAACCATTTGCAAATGTATTTTGGACACAGACAAATGAGAGAATTGTGAGTACGGAAACTTTGATTATATTTTTTTTCATAATGTCATCCTTGCAAAATTAAAGAGAACCACCCATAGAGCAGCCGGTAAGTAGTACAAGAAAACTCAATAATACGCAGATACGATAAATATTTTCCATGTTAATCATTCCTTTTGTTAAATTTAGAGAAGTATTAAATGAAGCAGGAACAGCTTACGCAATTTGTATCGGTTCTGCAAGGGTGCGGGGCCCCTCACCCGCCCTGTGGGCACCTTGCCTATAGTGGAAGCAAAGGAATGTTATTCTTGTTAGCTGCTAATTGCAAAATAAAATGCAAGCTTGCCCTGCTCCAGGATTTGCTGGATTCTACAGGCATCGCTTTTGGGTAGCCGCTAGTATTGGTTACGAGAACTTCATTACCTAACACGTGCGTAACATCATGCTCACTACCTTCTACATTTCCACCTTCAGATAAAGCCATGTCTACTACAACTGAGCCTTTTTGCATTACTTGTAAGGTGGTTATTGGAATTAATAAGGGTGCTATTTGATTAGGTCTTCTAGCACTAGTAATGACGATATTTGCATCTGCTACGATTGATTTAACAAGTTTCTGTTGTTGCTCTAGTGTATCATTTTTATTGAGTAAAACAGGTGTTGCGCCTTTGCTTTTGATTTCTTTAGCATCTTCTTCGTTAGTTAAAATAACCGTAGTTGGTAACTGTTGATTCAATGCTTCAGCTAGTGCTGCACGCCCTACTATGCCGAAGCCAATTAGAACAGCTTTTGTTTTATCCCCTTTTTTCAAAGGGGGAAAATTTTGTGATGAGTGAAATTTTTGCATGGCATCCAGTAATGCAAGTTTGCCTGAAATTTTACTCATGGCTGCTAAAAGATTCATGGGATCACTGGCGGGTAATTGGAGTTGATCAATACTATAAGCCGTTATTTTGGCTTGGTGGTATTCATTGATGTGTGAGGAATTTTTTTCAAGAGGATCTAGTGCGCCTACTATAATAGTGCCGGCAGTAATTGTTTTATTTTCCAAAGTTTCACGCGTATGCTCTGGGCGTTTTGCCCGTACGATGAGATTAATATCTTTAAAAAATTTTTTGTAAGATGCTATATCATTACTATCTACAGTACGAATTTCTGCGCCCACTTGTTGATAATCTTGATCAGAAAAACCCGCGCCTACACCGGCATTGTGCTCCACAAAAACTTTATGACCTTGCGTAATTAATTGCTTTGCATCTTCAGGAATTAATGCAACACGGAGTTCATTAGCGCGGGTTTCTTTGGGGACTAATATGGTGAAATACATGGTTTTCTCTCATCGTGGTTTTAGTATATCATATTAAGAAGCTGTAATCCTATATAAATTGCCACTCCCCAGATGATTAATGCAGAAATTTTATTGACTACCCATAAGCCTATTCCTGATTTATCTAATCGATGCATAAAATGACCGGCAACAGATAATCCAAAAAACCAAATACAAGATACCAATATGCAAGCAAGTGTATAAACTATTTTTTCTATACCTAAAAAGTGCAATGAATTTGTACCAATAACACCAATAGTATCTAATAACGCATGTGGATTTAATAAAGAAACAGAAGCTGCAAATAACATTTGCTTTTTTCCTGATAATGGTAACTCTCCTGTATGCAGATTAGCAGGAGAACTTTTCCATGTAACCCATCCCATATATAACAAAAATATAAAACCAATAATAAATATAATTGTTTTTAATACTGGCAAAGTAAGCACTACAACAGATACACCTGCGACTGCACAAAGTATTAAAATAGTGTCACATAACGATGCTGTTAAAACGCTAGGCATTGCGTGTAAAAAATGTTTTTGTGTAGCTCCTTGGTTAAAAACAAAAACATTTTGCACTCCTAATGGAATAATCAGCCCAAATGCTAAAATAACGCCATAAATAAATGCATGAATCATAAAATAAAATACTCCAAATATTAAACAACATTTAGAGTGAGGAGAAAGTTCATCATCGAAGAAATCTGAATAAAGATACATTGCGCTAACTTAATTGCACAGAAGCACTCCACAGATTCTCTGTGACAACCATAAGGATTTAACCATTATGGTCAATGACTTATCTTCCAAGTAGATTAATCATTTCGGCGCTTATCTCCTCTTGTAATCATCCTCGGGCTAGGGACCCTTCGATTACATTCTAAGTGAGCGCTCCTCTTCTCTTCACTAATCGACTACATTATATGGCAACTTTAACTATTGTCAATAGTTGCGGTTCAGGATGACAAATGTGGCTCATTTTCTAATTTTACTATGCCGGTTTTAACATCATAGTATGCTCCCACCAAGCCGATTTCACCGCTATCTATCATGGTTTTTAATATTTCACTATTTTGATATATATGATTTTTAGTAAGGGTAATATTTTTCTGGGTCACATCTAACAAAAATTCTTCTGTTTGTTTTTCTGGAAGATGAGCATCTTGTGTTTTTATGTTGACTGCGGGTTTAA
>LSTE01000050.1 GCA_001644445.1 Gammaproteobacteria bacterium SCGC AG-212-F23 | reverse complement strand
TGTATCCAGGATCACGCAAAGGCTTGAGGGGCATTTAAATATTTATGCAACAACACCTTTAATCAAAATTTTTCTTAGTCTCAATAATATACTTAGGCCGTTGTTTCACTTCTGTAAAAATCCGCCCAATATATTCACCTAAAATTCCGATAGATAATAATTGAATACCGCCTAAGAACATAACAGAAACAATAATACTAGGAAATCCAGGAAAATCTACGCCATATAACAACGTATAAGTCACAAAAAATAAAGCATACACCAATGCAATCATTGAAATAACAAATCCAATCAAACCCCAAATACGCAAAGGAATATCTGAAAAAGAAGTAATCGCTGTAATTGCCAATTCGACTAATTTCATAAAACGCCATGAACTTTCTCCCGCACGACGCGCTTGCACCTCGAACACGACCGCTGTTTTTTTAAATCCTACCCAGGCATACAATCCTTTCATAAAACGAGTGCGCTCCTGGAAAGAATTCATCGCATTAATCACTTTTCGATCTAGCAAACGGAAATCACCCGCATGTGCCGGCATATCCATGCGCGTGCATTTTGTCATAATCCAATAAAAAATTTTGGCAAAATTTCTTTTAAGCCATGATTCATTTTTTCTATCACGGCGTAACCCATAAACCATTTCAAAACCGTCGCCCCATTTTTGCAAAAAATGCGGCAAAGTTTCAATCGGATGCTGAAAATCCGCATCCATCATAATCGCCACATCACCTTTACAATGTTCCAAGCCCGCTGTCAGCGCAATTTCCTTACCAAAGTTGCGAGAAAGTCCTATGACTTTCACAGAACGATTCTCTGCAAAAGAAAGTGCTTTCGCTAAAGTCTTGTCCTTACTACCGTCATCTACCACGATAATTTCAAAACGGTCGCTTAACGACGCTAAACATTGCTGTAATGCGTCTAAAAAAGCTTCAATGGTTCCTTGCTCATTAAACACAGGCACAATACAAGATATAAATACTGATTTCTTTTGAATCTGTTTCTGACGGTCTTGCGCTTGCATGAGGTTTCCCTATTCATCTACATTGTTAAAATTATAACCGAGCTTGCACTCCTCGGCAAACCATGTTAATAAAGATCAAAAATTTAAATCAAAAAGGATTAATGCATGGCTGCATCAGCAAAACCGCGTTATCTTGTTTATATTGTGTCCGCAATTGCGGCATTGTCCGGCCTACTCTTTGGATTTGATACAGGTATTATTTCAGGCGCACTTTTATTTATCGAAAAAGATTTTATTTTGTCCACTGAATTAAAAGAACTCATCGTCAGCAGCGTATTACTAGGTGCGATGTTTGGTTCTTTATTGGGCGGTCATTTAACCGACCGTTTTGGTCGTAGACGTCTCATGTTAGTTATTGCTGGATTGTTTGTTTTTGGAACTATTATTGCTTCCATGGCCAATCAAGTCTCGCTTATTTTGCTAGGACGTTTATTTATCGGAGTTGCTATAGGCATAGGTTCTTACACAGCACCTTTATATATAGCAGAAATTTCGCCTTTTGAATTAAGAGGTGCATTGGTTTCACTCAATCAATTTGCCATTACAGTGGGTATTCTTTGTTCCTATCTCATTAATTTTACTTTTGCCAATCATAGTGGTTCGTGGCGAATCATGTTTGGTATAGGCTTGATACCTGCACTCATGCTAAGCATAGGCATGTTTTTTTTACCCGAAAGCCCGCGCTGGCTAATTCGACAAGGCGCTATAGATCGTGCTAAAAAAATCTTGCAAACACTGCGCAACAAACCTGATGTATCAGAAGAAGTGAATTATATACAACAAAGTTTACAAGTTAAAAAAGCATCGTTTAAAGAAATTTTCTCACCCACAATCCGACCCGTGTTATTCCTAGGTGCTATTTTAGGTTTTATTCAACAGGCCACTGGCATTAATACGATTATTTATTATGCCCCTACTATTTTCCAAATGGCTGGTTTTCAAAACATTGCGGGTTCTATTTTAGCGACAGTTGGAATTGGTATCGTCAACGTGCTGGCAACGGTATTTGCTATTTTTTATTTGGATAAACTAGGACGCAGACCGCTATTGCTCATAGGACTATTAGGTATGTTTTTCAGTTTATTGGGCTTAAGTCTCGCATTTACTCTGCACACTGATATTACGCGTTGGATTGCGATGTTTTGCACTTTTACTTATATTATTTCGTTTGCATTCAGTTTAGGCGCAATATTATGGCTCATGATCGCTGAAATATTTCCATTGGAGATACGTGGTTTTGCTATGGGTTTAGCGGTTTTTAACTGCTGGTTATGGAATTTTATCGTTTCTTCTACCTTTTTAACTTTATTAAACTCTGTAGGCCCTAGCCAATCTTTTCTGATTTATGCAGCTATGTGTGTTTTCAGTTTTGTCTTTTGTTATTATAAAACTCCCGAAACAAATGGTGTTACCCTAGAACAAATTGAACAAAATATTCGAAACCGCATGCCTTTGCGCGCCATCGGTCAACCTGTCATGAGTGAGACCGAGTAAGATGCAAAAACGAATCATCGTCTGGGACTTAGGCGCCACTAAATGTGCTGCTGGCCTAGTTGAATACCATCCTGAAACCCACGAATTATCTTGCCGCAAAAAATTTTCTATCAAAATTGCCGATGCTGATTCACTTGAGAATTTGGTTTTACGTATCGAAGAAGGATTAAACCTTGCCATGGCAGATGCTGATGCAATTTGCATAGGTGCTGCGGGTCAATTCAATGGCGAGTCCTTGCACTTGGAAAGCGGCTATCCTTACTCTATGCATTTTGCTCAACTAGCAAAACAACAACATTGGGCACCTTATCATATTGTGCATGATTATGTCCCTATTGTTTGTGCAACATTTACAACTTATATGCATCAAGCAGACAATGTCAAACCATTGAATCAATCACCGCTCAAGCAATACAGCCGACGTGTAGCCTGCGGTATCGGCACCGGTCTTGGTTTAAAAGACGGTGTATTATTGGATAATGGCGATTTCTGGTTAGGATATAATGAAATCGGTCATATTGGCGTAACCACTCCTCCTAGCGCTGAAAAATTTCTATTGCAACGCCACAGAGAATTCATTCATTTTTTACAACAAGATCAATCCCAATTACCTGGTAGCAACATGAAGAATAATCCTTCAGCAAGAGCCAATGCTAACCAGAACCAACAAACTAATGGTCAAGATCAACATAATGATCAAAACCGATAATTTTTTATTGTAACGAGGGGCTGTTGACGTTTCGCTGTAGGAATGTTGGTAGCCCCTGATAGAACCCTGCTTTGCAGGGTTTTTGTTTTAAACGTCTGAGGAATCCATGCAACCTACCATTGTTCGTCGCGAAGATTATACTGTCCCGGATTTTTTAATTGAAAAAGTGAATTTAGAATTTATCCTGGGTGAAACTGTTACTCAAGTGACAGCACAGCTCATGATGAAAAAAAATCTAAACGCGACCTCCAATTCTAAAAAATTAATTTTGCAAGGCGATTCGCTTAGCTTGCATTCGATTGCATTAAATGATCGCGAATTACCATCTAATCAATATGAGGCAACACCAAACAGCTTGACGATACACGATGTGCCAGATAGTTTTTCTTTAAAAATAATTACGCTGCTCAAACCACAAGAAAATACCGCACTCAGTGGATTATATAAGTCCAGTGGTAATTTCTGTACGCAATGTGAAGCTGAAGGGTTTAGAAGAATTACTTATTTTTTAGATCGACCTGATGTGATGACGGTGTATACGACAAAAATTATTGCTGATGAAAAGAAATATCCTGTCTTACTTTCCAACGGGAATCCCGTGTCATCAGGCAAATTGGCAGATGGCAAGCATTGGGTAGAGTGGCAAGATCCGTTTAAAAAACCTAGTTATTTGTTTGCGTTAGTCGCAGGTGACTTTGATGTGCTGGAGGATTTTTTCGTTACTCACTCTGGGCGCAAAATAATTTTGCGTATTTATGTAGAGAAAGGCAATAGAGATAAATGTTTTTTTGCTATGCAAGCGGTTAAAAAAGCCATGGCATGGGACGAAAAAGTCTATGGTCGTGAATATGATTTAGATATTTATATGATTGTGGCAGTCAGTGATTTTAATATGGGAGCCATGGAAAATAAGGGGCTTAATATTTTCAACACAAAATATATTCTGGCGGCAGCAGAGACGGCAACTGATCAGGATTTTATACACGTGGAATCAGTGATTGCGCATGAATATTTCCATAATTGGTCAGGCAATCGCATCACATGTCGTGATTGGTTTCAGTTAAGTTTGAAAGAAGGCTTGACGATTTTTCGCGATCAAAGTTTTACAGCAGACACTACTTCAAAAACAGTGGCGCGCATACACGATGTTAATTATTTGCGAAATGCGCAGTTTCCGGAAGATGCTGGTCCACTTTCTCACCCTGTACGTCCTGAGTCTTATATAGAGATTAATAATTTTTACACCGCAACGGTTTATAACAAAGGTGCTGAAGTAATCCGTATGCAAAAAACTTTATTAGGTGATAAAGATTTTTATGCGGGCATGAATTTGTATTTCAAAAATTATGATGGTCAGGCAGTCACCATTGAAGAATTTGTTAAATCGATGGAACAAGCCTCGAGTAAAGATTTGCAACAATTTCGTTTGTGGTATAGCCAAGCAGGTACGCCTGTGTTGTTAGTAGAGGATAGTTACGATCCTAAAAGCAAAGAATACTTGCTAACGATTAAGCAACAAGGTATGCAAAAACCTATGCATATTCCCGTCAGAGTAGGATTGCTGGGTCATCAAGGTCATGAGTTGGCGCATGAATTATTAGAGTTGAAAAAAATATCTCAAACTTTTACATTTAAAAATATTGCGGAAAAACCTGTTCCTTCGTTGCTGCGTAATTTTTCTGCGCCTGTGAAAATTGTTTATAATTATTCGGATGCAGATCTTCAATTATTATTTGCGCACGATGCTGATGAATTTAATCGTTGGGAAGCGGGGCAAAAGTATGCGGTTAATGTGATATTGCGATTAATTGCATGTTATCAGCAAGGGAAACCATTAGAGTTGCCACGAGGATTTATTGCGGCTTACGAATATGTATTAACTCATTATCAAAAAGATAAATTATTGTTGACTGAATTGATTGCTTTGCCATCAGAAAAATATATAGCGGAACAAATGCAAGTGGTGGATGTGGATGCTATTCACGCAGTGAGAAAGTTTTTGATACAAGAGATTGCCTGTGAATTGCAATCGCTTTTGTTAGATATTTATCAAAAGAATTATGATAATGCCGAGTCTTTTCAATTTAATATGGAAGCCGTTGGTAGGCGGGAATTGCGTAATCGTTGTCTTTTTTATTTGGCAAAGAATCCCGAAATGATAGAGAAGCTTTGTTTGCCACAGTTTAAACAAGCGCTTGGTAAAAACATGACAGATACCTTAGGATCGCTCAACGCTTTGTTGAATATCGATTGTCGTGAACGTGATGCAACATTGGATGAATTTTATTTGATCTTCAAAGAGGATGCGTTAGTGATTGATAAATGGTTAGCATTGCAAGCAGCATCTGCTTTACCTTCTACATTGTCGCGTGTGAAAAAATTAACGCAACATCCTGCTTTTGATATTAAAAATCCCAATAAAGTTTATGCATTATTGGGCGCGTTTGGACAAAATCAAATATGTTTTCATGCGGTGAGTGGGGAAGGGTATCAATTTTTGGCAGACACCGTGAAGCAACTTGATAAATTAAATCCTAGTCTATCTGCACGCATGGTGAGACCATTGATTTCATGGCGACGTTATGATCAAAAACGTCAAGCACTCATGCAGCAAGCATTAGCTTCATTGGCGGAGCAAAAGAATATTTCGAAAGATTTATATGAGATAGTCAATAAAAGTTTGAGTTAAGGAGAATTATTTATGACCACTACACGCAAAGAATCCGATAGTATGGGCAGCATAGATGTTGCTGCGGATGTTTATTGGGGAGCGCAAACACAGCGATCTTTACACCATTTCGCTATTGGTGACGATATGATGCCGCCGGAATTTATTCGTGCATTTGCGATTTTAAAAAAAGCGTCTGCGATGGTTAACCATGATTTAGGATTATTGCCTGCCGATAAAATGCAATGGATAGTTGCAGCAAGTGATGAGGTCATCATGGGTAAGCTAGGAGATCAGTTTCCTTTGCGTATATGGCAAACGGGTAGCGGCACACAAACCAATATGAATGTTAATGAAGTTATTTCCAATCGAGCGATTGAGTTAGCAGGTGGCAAAAAGGGCAGCAAAAACCCAGTGCATCCCAATGATGATGTCAACCGTTCGCAATCTTCCAATGATACTTTTCCAACGGCTATGCATATTGCTGCAACAGAAGCATTAATACAACGCGTGATGCCCGCGATCAAAGAATTACGAGATGCGCTTCATAAAAAACAAATGGAATTTAATACAATCGTAAAAATTGGCAGGACGCACTTGCAAGATGCTGTGCCTCTCACCTTAGGACAAGAGTTTTCAGGTTATGTTGCTCAATTAAATGCAGCGATAAAAAATATTGAAGCCGTGTTGCCAGGTCTTTATGAATTAGCCATTGGTGGTACAGCTGTTGGAACAGGAATTAATACACATCCTAAATTTGCCCATGATGTTGCGAAAAAGCTTTCTGAACTCACGGGTTTACCTTTTGTTTCTGCGCCCAATAAATTTGCTGCACTGGCAGCACATGATGCGATTGTCTTTGCCAGTGGTGCGCTGAAAACTCTGGCTTGTGCACTCATGAAGATTGCTAACGATATACGTTGGTTAGGTTCAGGTCCACGTTGTGGTTTGGGCGAATTAATATTACCTGCGAATGAACCCGGTTCTTCTATTATGCCTGGAAAAGTCAATCCCACACAATCAGAAGCGATGACTATGGTATGCATACAAGTCATGGGTAATGATGCAGCTATTGGTTTTGCAGGGTCACAGGGTAATTTTGAGTTGAATGTTTATAAACCCGTTATTATTTATAATTTTTTACATTCCACTGATTTACTGGCTGATGCTATGCATATGTTTACTGCGCATTGTGTGCGTGAATTAATTGCTGACGAAAAACAAATTCGTGCGCATGTGGATAATTCACTCATGCTAGTGACTGCATTGGCACCTAAAATTGGTTATGATAAATGTGCGGAGATTGCGCATAAAGCCTGGCATGATGGGACAAATTTATTAGAAGCCACTTTGGCGCTAGGGTATTTGACAGAAAAAGAATTTAAAGAGCTGGTGCGGCCGGAGACGATGACGTCACCGCGGTAAGTTTTAAAATCCCTCTTTGAAAAGGCGTTGTTGCATAAATAAATTATTTAACTGTGCGATGTTCTCAGGCCGTAGGCCTAGCAGCTTCCCTAGCCTAGGGCAAGCGCACGCTCTTTGTGCGCGCCGCCCTAGGTAAGAATGCCTCCTAAACAATGTTCGCGCTGTAAGCGCATTTCCTAGATAATGCGATAAAATTGATTGGTAATCCTTGCGCTTACAGCGCAAGCAGTTATGTGGAGCTATTATTTACCTAGGGCGGCGCGTAAAAAGCACGCTTGCCCTAGGCTAGGGGAGCTGCCAGGCCTACGGCCTGAGAATATCGTAATTAACTAAATAATTTATTTATGCAACAACGTTTTTTCAAAGAAGGATTTATTAAATTACTGCGAACAGTGCAAAAATCGCGTTTCAGGATGATTGAAGAATAGTTAGTAAAACCTTTTTTCACCCAGTGGCCTGGTTTTGAAGCGTTTGTATTGCCAAATATATTGTTCAGGTTTTTCCCGGATGACTTGTTCTAAAAATTGATTCAATCGCGTTGCATTTTCCAAGGAGTCCTCTGTAGGGAAGGCCGTCAGTGGCGGTGAAAAAATAATATCATAACCTGAGCAATCATCACGTCGATAAAAACGCACTGGAATAATGGTAGTATCCGTGAGAGAAACCACTCGCGCAACCGTGGTAAGTGAAGCTGTCGGAATATTAAAAAAAGGTGCAAAAACACTGCGTTTAAAGCCTGCATCGATATCGTAAGCATACCAAATCGCTTTATTGTTTTGTAGGGAGCGAACTAATTCTCGCATGTTATTGCGTGGAATATAATGAATTTTTTTTTGGCGAAATTCTTGTTGAAGTTCGGCAATCATAGGGTTTTTATGCGGACGGTACATGACGGCAAAATCTAAATGATCAATCATGATTCGTGCAATCATTTCAAGGCAGGTAAAATGTGGCCCGAGTAAAAGTGCGCCTTTTCCTTTTTTCAGTACTGCTTGCACGTGTTCTAGGCCAATAATCTTATTTGAAAAATGTATATTTTGTTCGGGTGCCCACCAAGCGATAGCTGTTTCTAGCAAACCTATGCCTAGTGAGCGGAAATTTTTTTTTATTAAGGTACGTTTTGATTCGGGATCAAGTTCAGGAAAACATAATTTTATGTTAACATCAGTGATATATTTTAATTGGGTCGGTAGGTAATAAAGAAACGCTCCGAGAAAAGTCCCAAGGCGAAATTGCACTCTTGTAGGCAATCTTGCAATTAACTTTAAAAATGCAAGACTTGTACGCATAGACCAATATTTGAAGTATGTTTTCATAGAGGGAGCATTATACAATGGAGCAAAAGATAGGTATACATTGTTTTGTCTCAGGTCATGTGCAAGGCGTGTGGTATCGTGCTTCTACACAAAAAGTGGCAAAAGACTTAAGCCTAACTGGTTGGGCTAGAAATTTACCTGATGGTCGTGTAGAAGTGATGGCATTTGGTGAAAAAAGTAAACTACAAGAGTTGCATCATTGGTTAAAAAAAGGCCCAGAACTTGCCAATGTCACGGAAGTGACTTACGAGGAAATTCTGTGGCAATCTCTAGAGCGCTTTGGGATAGGCTAATATTCTGGTGTTGCATAATTATCTCGATATACGTCGTCCCGCGGACAAGCCGCGGGACGACGTGAGTTAAATGAATTATGCAATAATGCTTCTTGAAAAAAGGGGATTTTCAAATTTCAATCATTTCAAAATCATCTTTACTGGCGCCGCAATCAGGGCATTGCCAAGTGAGTGGCACATCTTCCCAGCGTGTCCCCGGTAAAATGCCGTCCGCAGGCCAGCCGATTTCTTCGTCGTAAATATAGCCGCAAAGTAGGCACATATAGCGTTTATAAGACATTTTTGCCCTTACAATTTAAAACTGGCATACTAGCGAACATTGTGATTTTTATCAATAGGAGGTTGTTTGGAAACAACTACACATTCTAGCGCATTGTATCATACTGCGTTGCAAACTATTCCAGGTGGCGTGAATTCGCCTGTGCGTGCTTTTAATGGGGTTGGTGGTGATCCTCTTTTTTTTAAAGCAGCACACGGTGCTTATTTAGTCGATGCTGATGATAATGAATATGTGGATTATGTAGGTTCTTGGGGGCCTATGATTGCAGGACATGCACATCCTGCAGTGATTAAGGCTGTGAAGAAACGCATCGATAGTGGTTTAAGTTTTGGTGCGCCAACAGCAATTGAAATTACGCTGGCTGAGAAAATATGCCAAATTATGCCAACCATAGCCAAAATTCGCATGGTTAATTCCGGCACTGAAGCTACAATGAGCGCGATTCGTTTAGCGCGTGGTTTTACCAAGAGAAATAAAATCATTAAATTTGCAGGTTGTTATCACGGTCATTCTGACGGCTTGTTAGTACAAGCAGGTTCAGGTGCATTAACATTAGGTGTGCCAAGTTCAGCAGGTGTCCCAGAAGGTGTTGTACAACATACACTGGTTGCTGAATTTAATCAGTTAGATACAGTAAAAAATTTATTTGCTGCGTTTCCAGAAGATATTGCTGCTGTTATTCTTGAGCCAGTTGCTGGAAATATGAATTGTGTTCCACCGACAGAAACATTTATTCGCGGCTTGCGTGCATTGTGTGATCAGTACCAAGCGATTTTAATTTTTGATGAAGTGATGACAGGATTTCGTGTAGCGCTAGGTGGCGCACAAGCATTATATGAAATTAAACCTGATTTAACGACGTTAGGAAAAGTGATTGGTGGTGGGATGCCAGTAGGGGCTTTCGGTGGTCGTGCCGATATTATGAATTGTATCGCGCCATTAGGGCCTGTGTATCAAGCGGGGACTTTATCAGGAAATCCTATTGCAATGGCAGCAGGGCTTGCCACTTTAGAATTAATTACACAACCTGGATTTCATGCGAAATTATCGGCATTTACGCAAGAATTGATGCAGGGATTGCAAGAGCGTGCCGCGATGGCAAATATTCCTTTGCACACAGTTTCTGTTGGTGGAATGTTTGGTATCTTCTTTACTTCGGCAAAAGAAATGATGACTTTTGCTGATGTAAAAAAATGTGATATTGAACGATTTAAAAAGTTTTTCCATGGGATGTTACAAGAAGGTATTTATTTCGCGCCCTCTGCTTATGAAGCAGGATTTACGTCATCAGCGCATGGTGAAAAAGAAATGACGAAGACGTTTTTGGCAGCGGAAAAAGTATTTAAAAAATTGTGATGAATCCCTTTTGTTACGGCTTCACAACAACTAAAATAACAATCGCCATCAAGAGAATCACCGGCGCTTCATTTAACCATCGATAAAAAATATGTCCGTGTCTATTTCGATCATGTTTGAAATCAAATAATAATTTTCCTAGATAAATATGATAAATTATCAAGACAAGCACCAGCAATAATTTTAGAGGCAACCAAGATGTTTGCATATAAGCATTGAAATTTGGCCAGAGCAAGAATAAGCCGAAGAAAATCGTCAACACTGCCCCCGGTGTCATAATGCCAAAAAACAATTTGCGTTCCATCATTTTAAAACGCGCGATGCTTTTCGCATCATGGGTTTCAGCATGATAAACGTAAAGCCTTGGTAAATAAAACAGTCCTGCAAACCAGGTGACCATAAAGATGATATGCAATGCTTTTATCCATAGCATAAGATTGCTCCTTTATCTATGCTGTATAATAGGTATATAATACCTGAAATTTTCGAGGATGTAGCTATGAATCCACCATTAATTTTTACTACCCGTGCTGCCCAAAAAGTCTGGGAATTAATTCAGGAGGAAGGTAACGATCAGTTAAAACTGCGTGCTTATGTCACTGGTGGGGGCTGTAGCGGTTTTAAGTATGGTTTTACTTTTGATGAAGTGGCACAAGATGATGACACAGTCGTCAAAAAAACACTGCCCGCAATTCCTGCAGAAGTGCAATTGCTAGTCGATCCTATGAGTTTCCAATATCTGGTGGGTGCGGAAATTGATTACGAAGAAGATATCGAAGGTTCGCGGTTTGTTATTCGCAATCCTAATGCAAAAACAACGTGTGGTTGTGGGTCTTCTTTTTCTGCCGGATAAGGAGTGCTGCATGCTTCATAACCCATGGCAACCGTTTGCTGCCGTTTCTACTATGGTTCCTGAGAAATTACAGACTTGGTTAACGTATACAGGGTCTTTTATGGAGCGTTTAAAAGCACATGCGATTGTTGATACAAAGATCAGCGTGTTAAACCAGGGATGGGAAAAAGCAAACAGTGATGAAATAAATTTTCTGCAAACCGACGAAAAAACGTTAATTCGCGAAGTATTAATTGGCAATCAAACAAATCTATGGATGTACGCACGTAGTGTGTTTCCAGAAAGTACGTTAACAGAACAGGAACAATCACTCGCACACTTAGGCGTTAAGCCATTAGGTGAATTTTTATTTAATCATCCCGAAATGCAACGTAGCGATTTTAAAATGAAAAAATTGCTACCCAGTAAACTATGGGCACGATGTTCTTTATTTTATTTAAGAGGTAAAAAATTATTACTCACCGAAATATTTTCGCCGGCACTCATGGAGTTAGGTGCATGATACGCGATTATATTGCCTTGCTTAGATTAGATAAACCGATAGGATTATTTTTATTATTATGGCCGACATTATGGGCATTGTGGCTGGCAGGTAATCATCATCCGCCTGTTTCTATCGTGATGTTATTCATAGCAGGAGTTGTGATTATGCGTTCAGCAGGATGTATCGTGAATGATTTTGCCGATAGGCATTTTGATTTGCATGTGGCGCGTACACGCGAACGACCATTAGCAAAGGGACGGATAACAGTTCGACAAGCGGCTATCCTATTTTTTGTTTTGTTGATTTTTGCATTGGGATTGGTTTTACAACTTAATGCGTTAACGTTTTTGTTGTCCTGTTTTGCTCTATTGTTTGCGGTGATTTATCCTTTTTTAAAACGTATCACTTATTTACCGCAATTAGGATTAGGTATTGCATTTGCGTGGAGCGTGCCTATGGCATTTGCTGCAATCACCCATCAATTGCCGCCAGAATGTTGGTTGTTATTTGCGGCCAGTTTAATTTGGCCTGTGATGTATGATACTTTATATGCAATGATAGATAGAGAAGACGACAAAAAAATAGGGATAAAATCCACTGCTGTTTTATTTGAAAAATATGATTGCGTTATGATCGCTTTTTTGCAATTGTGTTTTATCGGATTGTTAGTTGGTGTTGGTATCGTTTTCCATTTAGAGTTATGGTATTTTTTAGGCGTATTTTTTGCTTCGTGCCTGCTATTTTTTCAGCAAAAATTAATTCGCACACAGTCGCGCGAAAATTATTATCGAGCATTTTTAAATAATCATTGGGTAGGAGCCGTGATTTTCTTAGGAATTATTTTATGAAAATTGTGGCGGACGAAAATATTCGTTTGTTAAAGCATTTTTTTTTAAAACAGGCTACTATTATTACTAAACCAGGCCGCGAAATTGTGCGCGCTGATTTAGTCGATGCTGATGTTTTGCTAGTGCGCACAGTAACACGCGTGGATAAGCATTTATTGCATGACACTTCAGTGCGTTTTGTTGGTAGTACGACTGTAGGTGAAGACCATTTGGATACAGAATGGTTAAAATCACAAGGCATTGCCTGGAGTATTGCTAAAGGATGTAATACGACTGCGGTTGTGGAATACGTGATTTGTGTCATAGCTGCATTGCAGAAACAGGGATTGCTAAATTCATCAGGGTTGCGAGCGGGTGTTATTGGGGTAGGTGAGATAGGTTCTCGTGTTGTGAAAATATTGCGTGCATTAGGGTTTACAGTGATCATGCATGATCCTTTGCGTGCTGCAGAACAAAATTTTATTTCAACACCGTTGGAACAATTTGCTGATCTGGATTTAATTAGTTTGCATGTGCCTCTCACCGAAAAAACAGTATTTCCTACTTATCATTTAATGGATGAAAAATTTCTTAGACGTCAGAAAAAGAAAACAGTAATGATTAATACTAGCCGCGGCGCTGTGCTAGACACTAACGCTTGGTTGAATGCTGGCAAACATTTAATTGGTTGTTTTGATGTTTGGGAAAATGAGCCTAACATTTCCGCTGACATGCTTGCTTCCGCACATCTTGCGACACCGCATATTGCGGGCTACTCTGTGCAAAGTAAATTACGCGGCATGGAACTCATTTATCAAGCATTGCTACGAGCAAATATTTTATCGCTTAAACCATTTGTTGAAATAGATTATCCTAGACAAAATTTGTTGTTAGATAAAACCGCCACAGATTGGCGTGATTTAGTATTAGCTGTTTTTGACCCTAGAGAATTGTCCGCACAAATGAAAGCCGATCCTTTGTTTGATGGGCGTCGCGGACAGTTTGATTCTCGCTATGAATTTCGTTTCATCGACTGGGAAAATAAGGAACTGGCATATACTCAAATGTTAAATTGGTATTTACAGTTGGGACTGGAGTAACCTCAAGAGTATCAACGACTGCTGGAAACGGTGGTGGAGTAAAGAAACAATGGCATCTGTTTTTTGGTTTTTGTATAGGGGAACTTTTGTTAAAGTGATAAATGTGAAAGTGAATAGCATAGATCACGTCTTGTTTGAATTTGTCAGGAAATTCACTTTCTATTATTTGCATATATCTTGCTAGTTGCATAGGTCTTTTTTTTAAACATTGCTGGGTAACGAAGAAAAAAGCCAGCATTTTTTCAGTATTAGAATATTTATTTAAAGCGGGATTTACCTTGCTTTCATTAATAAGATTTTCGATATTAAAAAGAAATAAGTTGGTGTTTCTTCTGGGAAGTAGTTGCCTATAAAGCATGTTGTAAAATTTTTCATCGTCTTCATTGCCAAAATTAGAATATTTTTTTCCGCTGAGTTGTGTGACAAGAGCATGAAAACGTTTATATAAAACATTTTCTGATTTAAATGATTCTTCTGCTAGGTAAATCTCACTTGCGTAATTTATAAATGGCATGGACCTAGGATTGACGCTGAAATTAAATGCTTTAAGTAAAACGAGTCGCTGATTTTTAAAAGTTTTACTTAATTCTGATAGGCTAGTGGTGGGTAATTTATATTCTTCTGATATTACTTTAAATATCTTATTTAATGCTTCAATATTAGGTTTTTTTTCGTTATTTTTTATTATTTCATCGTATTTTTTTATCCAACAAGCATATATTTTTTGTACACTGATTGCATCAGATTGTGTTGTAGACAACCACTGCAATAATCCCCAATCGTATAGCGTAAAAGCATTGTTATTATCGTCTGCCCATAGTAGGGCAAGTGACAGTGCGCTAGTAGTTAAGGCGACGACTGTATTAATTGTCAGTTTTTCCTTTGTAAGTTGTAGATAAGTTTCTACGTAGGTGCGTGCGCGAACGAAAACATTAGGAACAGAGATATAGTTAGAAAGAGTAATTAATAATGAGGATACCGCTTGACTTGCTGACATATCCATTGGTAATGGATAATAGAAAGGGGATGTGCATTCTTCTTCATGTGCTACTTGTTTTGTGGATCGTGCAAAATAGGTATTTAAAAAAATGAGTGCAGGAAATATTTTTATGTCAGCAAGCTCTTCTAATCCTACGGATTGACCAGGAAAGTGATCGTCTTTATTAGTGGTTTTTGCATCACATTTTTTAAGCGCAGCACTAGGTATTGCATAGGAATGCATAATATTTTAAACCTCGTTTGTGTGTATTTATAATTTAAGGTTTAAAATTATACATTAATTAACAAAAAGATCAATAATAATCCGATATTATGTAAGTTGTATTAAAAATGCACAACAATTTGTGAGGTTATGTATTAACAAGAACGTAAGAATCAAATTAATAAATTCCTTCAGCGTCACTTACATTGGAGGTGGAGTCATCGCCTAAATTGGTTTCTGTATTTTGGTTGTCTTGGCCGGGCAGATAAGGTTCCATGTAGAATTCAAAAATAGCATCGGGATCGCCGCCTGAGGTTGGTTTGCCATTGAAAGGATTGATGCGCATGCTAACAATACCGGGTGGTTGCTCCATAGGGCGATCAGGATGATTTTTGAGTGCTTCTGTCATGAATTGAATCCAGACGGGGAGGGCTGCAACAGCACCGTTTTCGTGTAACGATTGTGGTTCATCAAAACCGACCCAAGTGATAGTTACTAAATCAGGCGTGAATCCTGTAAACCAAGCACTTTCTTGGTCCTGGGTGGTTCCTGTTTTGCCGGCAATATCATTGCGTTTCATGCTGCGTGCTAGTGTTGCAGTTCCGTGTTCAATGACATCATGCATTAATGTCGTCATTAAAAAAGCATTTTGTGCGCTGATGACTCGCGGCGCACAGCTATTAGCTTGGCGTTGTGCAGCAGTGACATGTTGACAAACAATAATAGGTTTTGCCTGATAAACGGGTTGTCCACGTGAATCCAATGCTTTGTCTATGATGTAAGGCGTAATTTTATATCCTGTATTTGCGAAAACAGCGTATCCAGTAGCTAATTGTAGAGGTGTCACAGAAGAAGTTCCCAGCGCAAGCGCAAGTACGGGCGGCAATTGCGCTGCTGTTAAACCAAAACGTTGTGCGTATTGAATAAAATAACGTACACCGACTAAGCTCAATACGCGAATAGATACTAAGTTGCGAGAATGAATGAGCGCTTCATGTAAACGTGTAGGCCCATAATATTTATGTTCATAATTTTGTGGACGCCATAAACCATTGGTTGCAGGATTGGGTAAAACAATCGGTGCATCATTAATAATGGTGGATAAGGTATAACCTTTATCTAAAGCAGAAGAATAAATAAAAGGTTTAAAACTAGAACCGGGTTGTACTTGTGAATCTGTGACACGATTAAAATTACTGAGTTGATAATCAAATCCGCCAACTAGAGCAAGAATAGCGCCATTATTTGGGTCTAATGAAATCAAAGCAGCTTCTGCTTTTGGAATTTGTGTTAAACGCCAACCAGTAGGTGTTTGCATAATGCGAATCACATCGCCAAGTGACACGATGTCACTTGCAACTTCAGGAGCAGGGCCCACTGAATCTGCGTCAATTTGTTTGCGTGCCCATGATAATCCTGACCAGTGAATGATTTCCATATCTCCATTAGAGCGTAAAGCAGTAATTGTTTTGTCCGTTATATCAACGACGATAGCGGGCTCCAAATTGTTGATGACAGGCATGTTGCGTAGTGTTTCACGCCATTTATCCATTTTTTGTAAATCGGGATTACCTAAGTTTTCTGCAGGGCCGCGATAACCGTGGCGTTGATCGTATGCCATTAATTGATCGCGTATGGCTCGATTGGCAACATCTTGCAAATGGCTATCAATCGTAGTGTAGATTTTAAAGCCTTCTTTGTAGACAGCATCGCCATACATTTGTTCCATTTGTTGACGAGCAAGTTCTGCGACGTAAGGTGCTTTCACTTCTACAATAGGTGCGTGATATGATGCATTCAATGGTGTGCTAATGGCTTTTTTATAAGATTTTTCGTCAATATAACGTAATTCGTACATGCGGGTTAACACATGGTCACGGCGTTTTAATGCAGCGTCTGGATTGGCCAAAGGATTCAATGTTGAGGGGGCTTGCGGTAAGCCTGCCAGCATCGCATATTGGTCTAGTGTTAATTCATTTAGGGGTTTGCCATAATAAACTTCCGCAGCAGCAGCAACTCCATAGGCGCGGTTACCTAGGAAAATTTTATTTAAATAGAGTTCGAGAATTTTTTGTTTACTCAATTGGTGGTCGATTTTTAATGCATAAAGAATTTCACGCAACTTGCGACCAAAGGTTTTATGACGAGTGAGGTAAACACTGCGGGCTACCTGCATGGTAATAGTACTGCCGCCCTGTGTTTTATGACCTGTTACTATAAGTTGCACTGCAGCACGCAGCAAGCCTGGAATATCAATACCCGGATGTAAAAAATAGCGTTGGTCTTCTGTTGCCAATACGGCGTTAATCAGAGGTTTTGGGATTTGGTCAAATGGGATAGGTGCCCGGCGTTTCTCACCAAATTCTGCAATCAATTTGCCATCACGGGTGTAGACTTGTAACGGGACTTGCAGTTGTAGCGTATTCAGTGCTTCTACATCTGCGAGCTCATATTCCATGTAGTATAATACGCCTACTACAAGGGCAAATATGATAAAAAATACACATAAAACAAGTCTTCGGAAAAATCGCCAGAGTGCGCCCATAAATTCAATCTATCTATCAAAAATTTAAACTTGCATTTTACACTAAAAATGAGGAAGATGGCGTATTATTTTTTCCTTCCTTCCTGTTTTTTTACCTTTCCTCCAAATATCTCATCGTCAACTATGTTGTTGAACTCGAGA
>LSTE01000049.1 GCA_001644445.1 Gammaproteobacteria bacterium SCGC AG-212-F23 | reverse complement strand
GCGCTAGAAAGCATCCGAATAACTATCTCATTATTAGAAGAAAAAGCTGCAACAGGTGATAGCCAATCTCAAGATTTACTTAACCAATATGCAAAAAATACCCTCTTCTGTATCCCTCGTCTTCCTCAATGTATGTCCATATCAATCTGGCAAAAATTAGCTGCACTAAACAATGCAGAAGCACAATGTGCATTAGCAGAAGCACAACATGCATTAATGGCAACACTCTCTGCTTCAACCCCTGCAACTGCCACAACGAATACTAGTGTTAGCCATACAGACCTACATAATGATCCACCAGATGACCTGCCGGATTTGATCGATGATTCAATCCCTACCACTCCAAGGTACAAATAATCAAAAATTCCTTGCATTTTAAATGCAAATGATTATTATTCTCATTTAAATAGTTTAAAATGAGGAATAAATATGTGGAGCTGGCTTTGTGGGTCAAAAAACAATCAATCAGTGAATAATTCCGCGCTTGCAGCCCCACTCATACCCAGTGAAGCAAATGGGACAAAAGAAGCAAAATTAGAGACTATTATCGTCCACTCAGGCACTCCATCAACACCCTCTACCCCACAAATCGTTGCCGAGAAAAAAATAAACCCAGCTGAATTTTCCAGCACCCAAAAAGCAATAATAGCGCTTGCTGCACATTCACATATGACTGCGGGTGCATCTTTACCAACATTAGCGATATTTTATTTTAAGTTAACGGAAGGATTACCTGCAGGAGTCAAATTACCTATCTACGCTGTCGCTTTATTTATCGGTTTCACTCTAAAAGCATGGCAAGACAAACGCAATAACGTCGCTGTGTTAGAAAAACGTAATAGAAAAAATACTAAAGATGCCAAAGAGAATTCATCGTGGTGGAATCAATTCAGTGAAACAGTCAGCAATATGACTTGGCCGAAACGATTCCAATTTTTGGGAGAATTTGCTGAAGCTTATGCAACTAGCCTCGCCGTATATGGCCCTATTATTACTGATATCTTTGGAGGCCCAATTTATACAGCTGGCTTATCCACTGCAGGATTCTTTGCTTCTAATGCAATAGGCGTATCCTCTGCGATCGGCGAAGCAAGCATGCATGTTGCAACCAGTGATCACATTGATCGCAGGAAAACCCAAGCCGTCACTCAGTAATCTACTCGCACCGCGTCATCCTGAACCGCGCTTTTTTGCGGTGAAAGATCTCCTGCTTACAGGGAGATCCCTCGCTACGCTCGGGATGACACGATTCACCTTTAATCTTCCAACATCCCTTTTTTCTTCATCATATCGCGCAATACTTTTAACGCGTGCATTTGAATTTGCCGTACACGTTCGCGGGTGAGGCCGATGGATGCGCCGACTTCTTCTAAAGTTTGACGTTCATAACCATTCAAACCAAAACGGCGACACAATACTTCTTTATCTTTATCAGAAAGCGCTTTCATACACTCAGCAATATCTTCTGACATGCGCTCGTCTGCTAAAATCTCAGAAGGATTATTTTTGTGTTTATCCGCTAATGCTTCAGCAAGTGTTCTACCTGAAGAATTTTCATTACCAATGACCGCATCAATCGATACCATATGTTCATTCAAATCAAACATGTGCGATACATCACTAATGGGTTTATTCACTGCAGTAGCAATTTCTTGATGTGTAGGTTCATGTTTACCCGCTTTCATTAACTCACGCGCAGCCGATAAATAAGTATTTAATTCACGAATCACATGAATCGGTAAACGAATAGTACGCGTTTGATTCATGATCGCACGCTCAATGGTTTGACGAATCCACCATGTGGCATATGTTGAAAATCGAAACCCGCGCTCGGGATCAAATTTTTCAACAGCGCGTAGTAAACCTAAATTACCTTCTTCAATTAAATCTAAAAAATCCAAACCACGGTTGTAATATCGACGTGCTATCTTCACAACTAAACGCAAATTACTGACTATCATTTTTTTACGTGCTTCTGCATCACCTTTTTGCACTAAACGTGCATAACGAATTTCTTCTTCGGGTGTGAGTAAGGGTGAATAACCAATTTCAGTTAAATATAATTGAGCAGGGTCACTGCTAGCATGGGTTTCTTCTTTGCGTTCGGTTTGTTCGGTTTCATGATGATTTTGTTGTTCTATCGAGGCGAGTTCTTTCAAGTCAGGTTCTAACTCTGGCTGCTCCGCTTGCTTTTTTTTGGGTTTTTTTGGCATTCCCCTATCCTTTCAAATATTGCATAGGATTCACAGGTTTTCCCGCACGACGTATTTCGAAATGCAGCATAGGATTTTTATCGCCTTTTTTACCTATTTCTGCAATTTTCTGGCCTGATTTAACCCAATCACCTTGTTTGACCAACAACTTACTATTATAAGCATACGTTGTTAAAAATAAGCTATTATGCTTAATAATGATTAAATTTCCATAATCACGCAAGCCATTTCCACTATAAACCACTTTTCCAGCAGCACTCGCATACACAGCTTCGCCCAGCAAGCCGCCGATATTCAAACCCTTATTAGCATGAGAAAACTTTGTTAACACAGGCCCTCTAACAGGCCAGTCCCAATGCTTTACTGCTGCGATAGGCTCACGCTCCTTCACAGGCTTTGTTGTATCAGCCGCTTGTTTGGTTTTTTTCACTGTTGTTTTGCTAGTCGATGTTTTTTTGTGACTAGTATGTTTAGACCCATTCTCTAGTGTGGTACAAGCCGTTAAAAAAATCAGTGATACTCCAAATACTATTTTTATAAAACGCATAATCATCCTTTATCAAACGCTGAAATCCATGTGGTTAACTGATCCAATACTTTATAGTGTGTTAAATCTAAATGCAAAGGTGTCACTGAAACATAACCCATGTTCACTGCATAAAAATCCGTACCAGGACCTGAATCTTGTTCTGGCCCCGGTTGTCCAATCCAATAAATTCGTCTGCCGCGAGGATCGACTGTTTTAATCGTAGGTTCTGCAATATGACGCGTCCCTAATCGCGTCACTTGAATACCTTTTAGTTCAGCTAAAGGCAAATCTGGAACGTTGATATTTAAAACTGTATCGGAGGGCAACGGACTGGATTTAAGACTTAATACTAATTTCTTAGCAATCTGTGCAGCCGTATCATAATGTTGACATTTAGGGCCTGCGAGTGAAATGGCAAGCGATGGCAATCCTAAAAATCGCCCTTCCGTTGCTGCGGCTACCGTTCCTGAATACAACACATCATCACTTAAATTTGAACCTTCATTGATACCAGACACCACCATATCAGGCATTTCTTTTAATAATCCTGTAACAGCTAAGTGTACACAATCCGTCGGTGTACCATTCACACTAATAAAACCATTGTCAGCTGTGGTTGTACGCAGCGGGTTATCTAATGTAAGTGAGTTACTCGCGCCACTGCGATTACGATCGGGAGCTACAACAGTAATCTCTGCGATTTCACCCAACACTTTTGCCAGTTTATTTAAACCGGGCGCCAAAAAACCATCGTCATTACTTAATAAAATTTTCATTATTTATCCTTATCTACAACTTGATAAAACGTTTCGCCTTTTTTTATCATGCCTAATTCATGACGCGCATTAGATTCCATTGCGTCGCCGCCGTTTTGCAGTTGTTTCACTTCCATTAATAATTTTTGATTGCGCTCTTTCAATATTTGCGTTTCTTGCACAACCGTCAAATATTGTTTTTTGAGTCTGGCCACATCAATCATACCACCTGATTCAAACCACAATCGATATTGCAAAAAAAACAATGTCATCACTAGCATAATCATTAACAAATGAATTCGTTTCATGCTATGCGCCCTGCAATACCACAGTATATTTTGAAAAAACAGATTGGCCGGCATAAACTGCCGCATCACCTAACTTTTCCTCAATCCGTAATAATTGATTGTACTTCGCTACCCTATCCGTACGACATAAAGAACCTGTTTTAATTTGCCCTGCATTCGTGCCAACAGCAATATCCGCAATAGTAGAATCACCTGTCTCACCTGATCGATGCGAAATAATAGTATTGTATCGCGCCGTTTTTGCCATATGGATTGCTGCCAATGTTTCAGTCAGTGTGCCAATTTGATTGGGCTTAATCAAAATTGCATTAGCAATATGTTCTGCAATACCTTTTTGTAAAATAGCTGTATTGGTAACGAATAAATCATCGCCCACTAATTGAATTTTATTCCCTAATTTTTCACTCAAAATTTTCCAACCTTGCCAATCGTTTTCTGCCATACCATCTTCAATACTAATGATAGGATATTGCATGACAAGATGTCTAAGATATTCAGCAAACTCTTCTGCTGTGAGAATTTTATTTTCGGCTTGCAAATGATACATGCCGTCTTTATAAAATTCAGAACTAGCAACATCTAACCCCAAATAAACATCGCGTGAAGTTTTATAACCCGCTTCATCGATCGCTGTCAGAATCATTTCGATTGCTTCTGCATGGCTACTCAGATTGGGTGCAAAACCACCCTCATCACCTACATTTGTATTGAAGCCATTTTTATGCAATACTTTTTTTAAGTGATGAAAAATCTCAACACCCATACGTAAGCTTTCTGCAAAAGTAGGAGCACCTGCGGGTAAAATCATAAATTCTTGAATATCTAAATTATTATCGGCATGTGCGCCGCCATTAATAATATTCATCATAGGCACCGGCAGAGTAAAAGAATTGTTCCCACCGATGTATTGATACAAGGGTATGTCTTTAGCAATTGCCGCCGCTTTCGCCGCCGCGAGTGAAACTGCAAGCATAGCGTTCGCACCTAAATTGGCTTTATTATCAGTTCCATCTAATTGAATTAATATTTCATCAATTTTTTTCTGATCGGTAACAGTATGATTTTTAAGTGCTGAAGCTATCCGAGTATTAATAATATTAACCGCTTTTTTGACACCTTTTCCTAAGTAACGCTCTGGATCTTGATCGCGTAATTCGATTGCTTCGCGCGTGCCTTTGGATGCACCCGACGGCACTGCCGCATATGCTATGCGACCATTGGATAATACGATTTCTGCCTCTACGGTAGGATTGCCACGCGAATCTAAAATTTCTCGGCCATGAATTTCTTTAATTGTCGTCATTGTATCCTCATGCATTAAATCATTTGTAATACTGTTTTTACAAACGGTATGGTTAACTTTCGTTGCGCTGCAAGCGACGCTTTATCTAGCGCATCCAATGCAGCAAATAAAGTAGACATATGCCGCGGACAATGTGTCAGCAGAAAATGACAAACGTCCTCAGACAACGTCATTCCTCGACGTTCTGCACGCATCATCAATGTCTGAATTTTTTCAATGTCACTCAGCGGTTGTAATTGAAAAATAACGCTGGCAGACAAACGCGATGCTAAATCAGGCAAGACTAAATTTAATTTTTTGGGCACTGTGTTTGCCGCAATCAACAAACAACCGCCATGATCTAATATGCGATTATATAAGTGAAAAAAAGCTTCTTCCCATAATCTCACACCCGCAATATGTTGAATATCATCCACACAGACTAATGATAATGTTTCTAAGCCTTCAAATATTTCTGGCGTGAAATCTTCATTATTCCGCAGCGGAATATAAACCGAAGTTCGCTTTTGTTGATTTGCTTCGTGACATGAAGCTTGCAATAAATGCGTACAGCCTTGACCACCCGCACCGTAAAAATATAGTAAACGCTCGCCGTGACCTACTGATGCTTTTTTTAATGCCGTCATCAATTGCTGATTATTGCCTGCAAAATAATTAGCAAACGTCGCGTCATCTTTCAAGCCTACGCCTAAGGTTAATTGATTGTGATATAAAATTCTGGCATTCATCGATATAAATAACTCTCACGGTATTGCTGATGTAAGAAACGCATCCATACCATAATGACTGCGGCCACGGGTAACGCTAGTAATACACCAAAAAATCCAAATAAATAACCACCCGTCAGTACTGAAAAGATAACCGCAACCGGATGCAACCCAATACGACCACCCACTAATTTAGGCGTCAAAAACATACTCTCTGTCGATTGTCCAACCGCAAATAATGCCCACACCATTAACACGTGAGAAAAATCGCCTAATTGCACATACGTTGCAATACTTGCCGTCAAAATACCGACTGTTGCGCCTAGGTAGGGAATAATTGCTAAGAGACCCACAATCAAACCGATTAACAAACCGATAGGTAATCCAATCAACGTTAGCCCTATCGAATAAAACACACCTAAAGACAACATCACTAATAATTGTCCGCGAAAAAAACCACTTAATACTTGATCACATTCTTTCACTAAACGCACTACCGTAGGCTCTATACGTCTAGGCAATAATTCATGAATACTGTTAAGCACTTTGCTCCAATCGCGTAACAAATAAAAAGTCACAACAGGAATCAAGAGTAAACGCACGCCCCACTCAAGAATACGTAATCCCGAACTCATTGCTGTTTTCCACAACCAGGAAAGACTACCTCCTGCTTTCATCCAATTTTCAGCAATTGTCGCTTTAAGATCATTCACATCAATCACTTCATCGATACCAAAATGCGATAACAACCACGGCAAAATACTTTTTTGGATCCAACTAATAATATTTGGAATCACCACGGTAAGCGTCACAAATTGTTTTTCAATCAATGGAACTAACAAAGTAATAATAATACCTAACCCTAAAAATAATCCTAAAAAAACAATAATCACACTCAACAAACGCGGCAAATGCAATTCATCTAATTTCGTCACCAAAGGATCGACTAAATAAGCTAACAATACACCTACCAGAAAAGGCGTCAGCACAGGTGAAAGCAAATACAAACCACCTGCAACAATTAAGATGCTAATCAAGATAATACATTTGTT
This sequence comes from Gammaproteobacteria bacterium SCGC AG-212-F23, assembly GCA_001644445.1. Taxonomy (GTDB): domain Bacteria; phylum Pseudomonadota; class Gammaproteobacteria; order DSM-16500; family DSM-16500; genus SCGC-AG-212-F23. Next base: position 45,551 of record LSTE01000049.1, on the reverse strand, counting down.
CCAACGTTTTTCGGTTTCCATTGTTGTCCTTATTTATTCTGTAGGTGTTGTCGATTCATTATGTGCATAACGTCCTGCCAAATCATCCGCCACTGCATCAATTAATGCAGCAATCACTTTCGCAGGTGTTTTACCTGCTGCTGTTAAGTCCCATTGATCTTTTTCCAAGATTAATGTCGCCGTTGCTGAATAATCTTTCTGTTGTTTAAATATTCGTACTATCAACATGGCATCGCTAGCATAGCGTTTTGCCGCTTGTGATAATACAGGAATAGACTTGGTCACAATATCATTGACGCCAACTTGGTTCATATCTGTAAAATCCATCATGGGCAAAATCAATGGTAAACCACGTCTATCTGCATTGTCCTTTAATAAGCTTGCCATAGAATTCGGGGTATCGGTATGAATGATTTCAGCAACCTGGCCTGGTGTTTCATATTCTACCCACGCCAATACTACCGGCCTATTCTCGCCCCAGAAAGCAATATTTGCTTCTTGTAATAAATGATTGACTGCTTTTGGACTAAAATGTGCCACGAGCTGGTATCTATGATTTTCATCTGCGGAGGTATAACTGAATGCCTGCAACCATTTGTTTGCATTTTTCAAAGCTAACTTGATCTCAGAGTTGGATAATATTTTACTGTCTCCGCTTGTTTTGACTAATACCTGGGCTAATGCTTGCGGAAGCACAGCGGTACGGGCTTCGGGTAACTGGGAGGTGACAGGAATTTTGGTTTCATAAAGCCAGTCTTTTTCTTCGGAAAATACGGGGCTGGCAAACAAAGGAATAATGGCCATACTCAATACTATTAAAATAGATTTCATGATCAACCATCCTGGTTAAATTAAGGAGTAGGAGTGGGTATTGTATGAAAAAATTGCCCATCTCGTAAATGATTAAAATGAAATTTTCCTAGATTTTTCAATGCAAATGGAGTAACCTGAAGTTAGATAGGTCAGTAATAGCTCAACTTGAACGGAGGCAGCATTACTGCTGATTAATATGCTAATCAAATCCCAACTGATTGCTGATATTAGTAAACACCTTTCCCATCTTCCCGAAAAAGATATAGCTCTGGCTATTAATAGTATCATTGAGCAAATGAGCAATGAACTATGTAATGGCGGCCGTATTGAAATTCGGGGCTTTGGCAGTTTCAGCCTACACTATCGCCCACCACGACGTGCTCACAACCCCAAAACCGGCGAAAAACTCATTACCGAGCCTAAATATGCTGTACATTTCAAACCTGGCAAGGAAATGCGTGACGAAGTTAATGCAAACCGTCATGTACCTATTCAGGGGGACTTGAGTAGTGATGAGGGTGAGGAAGATTAAAACTAAGTCCCTCTTTTTCAAAAAGCGTTGTTGCATAACTTCTCTGATGATATAGGTCGTCCCGCTGTTTATCCCGCGAATAGGACGTCGTCCCGCGGCTTGTCCGCGGGATCCAGAATTTACTCGTTCATCCCCGCATTGCAGTCCATTTGTTTAGATGGAGATCCCCGCTAAAAGCATGCGGGGATGACGGTGCTGGCCTGGCTGGGGCCGGGGGAACGATGTTTCTTACCTACGCCCCGCGAGGTGCATCTCGTCATCCCCGCACTGCAATCCATTTGTTTAGATGGAGATCACCGCCTAAAGCACGCGGGGAGGGATCTCCTGCCTAGCAAAATCCAGATAAAAGTAGATATTTTTCAACATGTTAAATTATTCTCCTCACTAAGATTCCTGTCTCGCAAAAAAATATTACTCACTCCCTCAATCGATTTAAATTTGCACAAATCCAATCCCTTTGATATAATCACTTAAATTAATAAATAAATGATATCAACACATAACGAGCATGTAACAACGAGGAGTCGATTGACTATGAGTATGAGTAATGGCTTTGTTCCCAAAGCAGCTGTACCTGCAATTACAGATCTAAAAGGTCTTGACGAAGCAACAACTAAAATTAAAAAAATATATAATTCAGCTATAATTCCGGCAGTCGACAAAGCAGAAGCAGATGCGTTATTCACAGCAACTCTCGAATATGCTAATGGTTTGAGAATGCAGACAGGCAAAGCAGTACACAAATCACATGCTGCAATGGTTTTATTCGACTTACATACTTTTTACAAAAACAAAAAATTCAAAGATATCTCTTATGAAACACGCGCAAGAGACATGGCAATGAACTTGATTCCTTCGGAAATAGAAATAGATAGACTTGTTACTGCACTTAATAATAATCATAATGGCAATAACATACCACGCACTACATTAGCAAACTGCTTGGCTTATTTTGCGCCGATATATTTACCTCTCAATGAAGAAAAAACTTTAACATTAAGTAATTCTGAGGAAACACTAAAAAATAAATTAAAACCATTCATTGAAAAACTCATCACACCCGCTTACGCCTTAAACCAAACCGATGATAAAATAGCTACAACCAGCACAAACACTGGCACCACAATAATAACAAACATTTTCGATGCACTCACAATAGCTGATCTCGATAATGACGATATCCCAAAATCAGGTGCAGGGCCTAGCGTATTAACTGATGACAATACGAATTTTTTAACCGCTGTTGACACCGTATTAATAGCAAGAAACCTATTTAAAAGAGATACAAAGCCTGATGAAGCAGAATTAGCTTATAATGAACAAACATTAATATCAGCTTATGAAAAATATAAAACTGCAAGAGATAAAATCCAAGCACATGAAAATTCTCCCACTATTGAATATCTCGATAAAAAAGTTTGTCATGCGATTAAAACACTGCCTAATGATACTTCCTCTACCAACATCGCACCACTCAGCAAAAGCGCAGCAGAAATGAAAGCCATTGCCTACCCTCTCTTTGCAGAAGAAGAAAATCTACGACTCGCTATTACATTATTAGCAGACCTACTCAATGACACAAAAGCTATATTTATCTATCAAGCAATGGCATATAAAATATTTAGCAATAGAGCAGAACATTTCATTCAATCTAAAGAAACCGCTGCAAAAAGACTCGCAGCAAGACGTGAAGCACAAACAACTGTAATAGACAGTACGCAACCAACAGTACTTGCTGCGCTTAAACCAGGAACAGCAACAACGTCAACTACTGCTAGCGTAAGCAAAAAAGGGTTTTTTTCCTCAACTCCTGATTTTCTTACTGGAGATGGCGCTACTCCTACTACAGCTACTATTGATGTTGCAAAACCTTCAGGTATCGTTGTAGAAGAAGCCACTAGAGCTGCTTTAGTCACTCTCTACGAAAAAGCAAAAGGATTTAACCTAAGAAGCGGCATAGAAACAATGTGTGGCAAATTAAATGTGAATATCACAGCGCCAATCGTCATTGCGACTCTATCTAAGTACTAAGTCATTTGGCAAATCCTCTTTGAAAAGGCGTTGCATAATTCGTTTGACTCCGTCGTCCCGCGGCTTGTCCGCGGGATCCAGTGCGCATTCGTGTCATCCCGAGCGTTACGTCACCGGCAACGTCACGCCTTTTTGACCTTGATATTTGCCTTGACGATCTTTGTACGAAGTGTCACACATTTCATCGGATTCTAAAAACAGTAATTGCGCAACGCCTTCGTTCGCATAAATTTTTGCAGGTAATGGTGTCGTATTGGAAAATTCTAAAGTGATATGCCCTTCCCACTCTGGTTCAAGTGGAGTGACATTCACAATAATACCACAGCGTGCATAAGTCGATTTGCCTAAACAAATCACTAATACATTACGCGGTATACGAAAATATTCGACACTGCGTGCCAATGCAAATGAATTTGGCGGAATAATACAAACATCAGAAGTCACATCCACAAAGCTAGAAGCTGAAAAGTTTTTAGGATCAACAATCGCTGAATTAATATTGGTGAAGATTTTAAATTCATCCGCACAACGTACATCATAACCATAACTGGACGTACCATGGGAAATAATTTTATCGGTGCCTTGATATCGTACTTGATTCGCTGCGAAAGGCTCTATCATACCGTGTTGTTCTGCCATACGACGTATCCAATGATCTGATTTGATACTCATGATTTTCTCCTATGAATTATGTTTTACGACAATGTCTGGAAATTTACCCGAATAATCTTTAGGTAATTTTGCAATGCGTTCTGTCAGTTTTTTGGCGATAGTTCGATAAATTTTTGTATTAGCACTCTCAGGATCTGCAATCACTGTTGGTTTGCCGCTATCTGCTTGCTCACGGATTTTAATGTCCAACGGCAATGCACCTAATAATTCTACTTGATATTGTTCAGCAAAACGTTGACCGCCGCCTGTACCAAATATTTTTTCCTCGTGGCCACAGTGATTACATATATGAGTACTCATGTTTTCGATAATACCGAGTACAGGTACGTTAACTTTTTTAAACATTTCCAATGCACGCCGCGCATCTAATAAAGCGAGATCTTGTGGTGTCGTCACAATAAGAGCACCGCTGACAGGAATTTTCTGTGCTAGCGTCAATTGAATATCACCGGTTCCTGGGGGCAAATCAATAATAAGATAATCAAGATTCTCCCATTGGGTATCATTCAGTAATTGTTGTAATGCCATGCTGACCATAGGACCGCGCCAGATTAACGGCGTTTTTGCATCAATGAGGTAACCGATGGACATGGTTTGAATACCGTGACAGATAACAGGTAGCAATAATTTCTTTTCTTTGAGTTCGGGCGCAGTCGTTGCACCTAGCATTAACGGTTGGCTAGGCCCATAAATATCCGCATCTAACATCCCTACGCGTGCACCCTCTGCTGCGAGTGCTAATGCTAAATTGGCCGCCACGGTAGACTTACCTACACCGCCTTTGCCGGAGGCGATAGCAATCATATTTTTCACATTGGGTAGCGCTTTTAAGCCTTTTTGGCCTACATGGGTTTCTATGGTCATTATTCGCCTCTTTAATCGTGCCCGTGCCCGCGCCCGAGCCCGCGTCCGTTTTTTCTTATCATTTCTCATTTAAAATTGATAGGAAAAGACGGACTCGGGCTCGCACACGGGCTCGGGCGTGTAAAAAAATCTATTTATGCAACAAGGCCCGTGTAGAGAGGTAGGCAGTATACCAGAACCTGTGTATACTTTGTAGCTTGTGTTTTTTTAGGATAGCACGGCCTATGCAAACGAAAATACGGGATATATTAGTCACTTATGCCTTACCTTATGCAAACGGTTCACTCCATCTTGGCCATATGGTTGGCCTCATTCAAACCGATATTTGGGTGCGTTTTTTAAAAATGCAGGGGCACCGTTGTTTTTATATTTGCGGGTGCGATAGTCATGGTACGCCTATCATGATTCAAGCAGAAAAAACGCAAACAACGCCAGAAATATTAATTCAAACCATTCGCACTGAACATCAACACGATTTACACGATTTTCTAATACACATGGAAAACTACCATACGACACACTCACCTGAAAACAAAACATTAGTCGATGCTATTTTTTTATCTCACCAGAAAAAAGGCAATATTAATCGCCGTACCATTAAACAAGCTTATGACCCTGAAAAAAATATGTTTCTACCTGATCGTTACATCAAAGGTGAATGCCCACGCTGCGGCGCCAAAGATCAATATGGTGACAATTGCGAAGTCTGTGGCGCTACCTATACCACAACAGAGTTAAAAAATCCTTACTCTACCCTATCGGGTGCTAAACCTATCGAAAAAGAATCGGAACATTATTTTTTTAAATTACAAAATTATACAGAGTTTTTAAAAAAATGGACTCACGCAGGTCACTTACAAGCAGAAGTCAGTAATAAACTCGACGAATGGTTTAAATCAGGCTTAGAAGAATGGGACATTTCACGCGATGCCCCTTATTTTGGTTTCACTATTCCTGGCGAGACACAAAAATATTTTTATGTCTGGCTGGATGCGCCTGTAGGCTATCTCGCTAGTTTTAAAAATTATTGTGAAAAAAATCCTAAAGTCGATTTTGATTTTTTTTGGAATAAAAACAGCAAAGCAGAGCTTTATCATTTTATCGGCAAAGATATTATTTATTTTCATTCTTTGTTTTGGCCCGCTATATTAGAAGGCGCTGATTTTCGCACACCTACCGCAATTTTCACACATGGATTTCTCACGATAGATGGACAGAAAATGTCGAAATCGCGCGGTACATTTATTAAAGCACGCACCTATCTAGAACAGTTATCACCGGAATATTTGCGTTATTACATCGCTAGTAAATTGAGCGATAAAATTGAAGACATTGATATCAACTTAGATGATTTTATGTTGCGAGTCAATGCTGACCTTGTTGGCAAGTTTGTCAATATTGCCAGTCGTTCTGCCAGTTTTTTACAGAAATATTTTGACAATACTTTATCTAAACATTTGCCTGAACCAGAGCTTTTCAAAGAATTTGCTCTCGCCGGCAAAGACATTGCTAACAAACTTGAACAACGCGAATTTAGTCAAGCAGTTCGTCAGATTATGACATTGGCGGATCGCGCAAACCAATATATTGATGAGAAAAAACCTTGGAGTGCCATTAAAGATCCATCACAACAAAAAAACGTACATGAAATATGTACCATGGCAATTAATTTATTTCGTTTGTTAATGATTTATCTTAAACCTTTACTGCCTGCTACCGCTGAAAAAGTGGAAATGTTTTTAAACATTGCACCACTCACTTGGATTGACAAAGACAAACCATTATTAAACCATAAAATTAATACTTTTCAACCCTTGGCTATGCGTATTGATAAAAAACAAATTGACGCTTTGAAATCAACCACTCATGAAACAACGTAATATTGACCCTGAAAAAATTGATGCTATTTTGCCACAAACACAATGCGGCTTATGCAACTATGGTGGCTGCATGCCTTATGCTAAAGCCATTGCTGAAGAAAATGCCGCGATTAATCTTTGCCCGCCAGGCGGTGTTACTACATTAGTGAAAATTGCTAAGTTGGTAAATGAAGATCCTGCTCCATTCATTCCTGACATGCAAAAAAATTCGAAACCTTTAGTACGCGCTGTCATACGCGAGGACGAATGCATAGGATGTACTAAATGCATTCAAGCTTGTCCTGTGGATGCCATTTTGGGTACCGGTAAATTAATGCATACTGTTATTACTGATGAATGCAGTGGCTGCGAACTATGTATCAAACCTTGTCCTGTCGATTGTATCGATTTAGTTACTTTAGAGGATGATACGGTAATTTCTACTGAAAAATCTGCGCAATATCGTCAGCGGTTTTATGCACGCGAAAAACGATTAAAAAAATTGAATACTATTGAAATTGAAAATACATCTATCATTGAGAAAAAAAATTTCATCCAAGAAGCATTACTGCGGGCAAAGCAAAAAAAATCCAGTTAGAAAAAGATTACATGACCTACCCTCACCCCAACCCTCTCCCGCTATAGAATTCATTTTGTTTTTCACTACCCATAGGCGGGAGAGGGAGCTTAATATTATCGCTTTACCACACAAGTAGTATATAAATTCATGCGGGAGAGGGAGCTTAATATTGTCGCTCTACCACACAAGTAGTATATAAACTCGTTAGTAGTATATGAACTCATTAGTAGCATATAAATTCATCTTGTGTGAGAGAAAATTCAGGGAGATATCGACAGCATCGAACTCCCTCTCCCGCCTATGGGGAATAAAAAATAAGATGAACTACGCAGCGGGAGAGGGTTGGGGTGAGGGCAACCCACAGCCAAATAAATTCAATTCGATTTTTTAAAATGAACACCTTCAGACTCGCTATCTTCATCTTTTTTCTCTTCTCTTGTAACATTAACGAGAGTAACCTTAGGCACACCGGACTTAGAAGTATCTGACGATGGCGGCGAAAAATAATCCTCATGCAATGATTTTATATCGTTTATTAACATCTCTTTTGCTTCTTCACGTGTGTCTGTTAACTCAGAAACAATATTTTTTTCACTGCTAACCTCAAGCGTATTCTCTTTCTTGTGCGCATGTTGATGATCTAATGTATTATCTAATATTTTCCCCGCATTCTCTGGCTTTTCAGCATCCACTTTTTCTACTAAAGCAACCATTTCTACAGATTCGGGTTGTGGTGGTGCAATACGATTTTTAATAGCAAGTCCTGTAGCAACAGCAAGAACCACTAAACCGACAACACCCAATGCAACTGGGTTAGCAAGAATAAATCCTGCGACAGCGATACCTGCTAAAGTAATCAAACCCATGCCAATGAATGATAAACCGGTAAAAAAGAAATTACGCATTTTCTCAGAATTTTCTGCCGTTTTTTTACTGACTTCTTCACTTTTAGCATTACAATTCGCAATACTGCTATTTAGCCGCTCTCTATGCTGATCCATCAACTGGGGTGAAAGTTCACCACGATCGTATTGAATTTTTGCATAATCATATTCCGCTTTTTCACTTTCATAATTTTGTTTCGCTTCTGCAAATTCTTCCTCTTTCGCTGCTAATGCCTGACTTGATTTATACCAATAATAACCATCACGTACTGTACTTACACCCATAGCCAATGTTGAAAAAACTGACGCCAACGGAAAAGTGAGAGGGTGTAATAACATCACAGCAGCAGCAATCACAAACCCTGTACTGATAGTCGCAGTAATAGCTTTGACTGCACGTACATCGCGAGCTTCTTTGCTAAGGAATATAGCTTCAGCAAGATCAACCATAAGAAAAACACCTGTTACAAAAGCATTCACAGGCGGAATTGCCATACTCAATTTTACAATTTCGTGACCTGCCACTTTAAACGAATTTTTAATTAAGCTACCAATACGAAATGAAATTGTTTTTAAAAGTGCGCCCCACCATTGAATGCGAGCAACTTGTTTGCGTTGATAGTCTTCATCTTCTTCAGCTGCTTTTATTGCTTGTTTGCGTGACAAACGTTCCTGCTCGCGTAGCAAAGCCTCGCGCTCTAGTTGATCGTTATCTGCTTGATTCTGATGGTCTTTTCTTTCATCCGGCATAACCACACCTCCCCAAAAGAGGATTATACGCTATTATTATAGCATATTTTGACTATCTCGATGGCGCTTCTTTCCATACCGGATTGGCCCAAGTACCTGTCACTAGGTAGCTATGCGTTGTTGCTTTAGAAACAGCGCCACCTATCAATTTATCTGCCACAAACGCTGCAGCACCTGCTACAGGCCCCGCAGCATAAGCAGATAACACCCATAAACTAGAAGTGACATAAGGTGTTACACTTAATGTAAGATCATAATCTTTGCGTTCCAAACCGATACGACCTGCAATATCAATACTAGCAACAGGCCCATCAAAACGAGTATTGACAGTGTAAGCTTCTCCGTTTCTTAAATTCAAATCACCTTTGACATGATCAAAGCTATAACCTTTTTCAAAAACATCACTAAAATCTAAACTTAAGCGACGCGGCAATGTGCTCAAATTAAAAAGATTCAGCATACGACCAATGCCCATGCCTGCACTATCTGCATTAACTATACGTCCTTCACCTAAGCTCAATGATAAACGACCTGACAGTTTATTGAATGTTGGATCAAATGGCGCACCTGGCCATGTTAAATCAAAATTCATATCACCTTTACTACAAATAAAATTCTCGGAATGCAATCCCCAACTCGTTAACATTTCCGTTAAATGTGTAGTCGCCATACTACCTTGCAGCGCTGTTCTTTCAACATTCCAGTAGCCAGATGCTCGCACATCAAACAACGGACTGGTCATTCCCAATTGTCTAATGACTAAACGCGCTACATTGGGCACGGCAACAACAATAACATGCCCTAAACTTTTACCTTGATAACGCACGTCATCACCATCAAAATTAATTTCAGGCAACAAAGCAGGATTAATATTCCATGAAGTACCATTCTCCATAGCTTGTAAATAAAGTTTTTGAAATTTTGCAATCACTTTTCGCGCAGATGTTATCCAAGTTATTTGTCCTAAAAATTCAGGATTGTTTAAATCAATTTTCCAACTATTTTTATTGTTTGAAATTTTCAAGTCAGTTTTATCATCAAAACGAATATTAACGCTAGACAATTGGTTGCCATTAAATATTAAATCTGCTTGGATAGGTTTTTTATCCTCTATCTTTTTACCTAAAATACCAGGCAACCCTATACTCACGCCTTGTAATTCCGAACGCAATATTAATTGATTGTCCTTGTCAGGAAACATGCGCAATTCCGCTGAAAAATCCGTCGTGCCTTTAATTAAAGTAGAATGGAATGAAAATAATTTCTCTAACGTTTCAATTGCAACACGGCTATTAACCACGGCACTCACATAAACAGGTTTACCATTAGCATATTGGGTCGCGATATTTAATGTAGCGGGTTCATCCAATAATTGAGTTTGTAATTGTTTGGCTTCAATCGTGTTTTCAGTAAAATGCACAACACCGTTAAGCGGAGATAATGTTATTTTCCACACGGGTAAGCTAAGCTCCGCGTTAGCAATAGTGATATCGCCTAACACTTTCACTGTTTCCGGATGCTCTAACGGAATAGAGAGCGCTAACTTCAAATCAGTGCTGCCACTAATCTCAACACCTGAAAAATGACGCCCAATAGTCTTATTCAGAGGACTTTCGCGAATAAATCGCAAAGCATCAGAAAAATCCGTTTGAATCGTTCCTGTGATATCAATTTTTTCCTGCTCGCCACCACCAATAGAGGGAATGACACCATGAATAAAATGCAATGGAATATTTTGCATACTACCCGAAATAACATCAGCCACCATAGATCGTTGTGAGAAAACTAAATTGCCTTTAATATTTTTTATGATCGGCCAATCAGGCGCATAAGCAAAATCAATATGATCAACAACACCTTGGATATAAAATTTGCCTTGATTATTATCAAAAGGAAAATCAGCAAGTCTACCCTGTAAAATTGCTTTTCCAGAAGTCACTTCTCCCGCTAAAAAAGCATTCTGCAGCCAGTGGTGCAACGTGGGTTTAAATGTTTGTAACGGCAAATAATTGGAAACGTTTTTTCCTCGCGGCATGCTGAACGATCCCGTCAAATCAATCCACGGCGAATCATTCACGGGAAAGCGCAATGTCATCTTTGCTTTCCCTCTCACATCTGCATTGGCAACTGCAATGTGACTTGCATGCATTAACCAAGTGCCATCTGCCTCTTTCTGGAAATCCATCACAGCAATAGCTTTATTCAATATAATAGGATTAACAAAAACTTCTTTTAAGTTCACATACAAGTTTTGACTATTTAAATGCGCATCACCTTGTTGATTCGCCCAAGAAAAGTCGCCAGACAAATGGGCGATTTCTGGTATTTTATTTACGGCATTGATCGCAAAATCTGTTATTTTTCCGCTAAAAATAGCATGATCTAAATCCGGCGAATCGCCCGTGATTTTGCCATTAAATGTTTCTAATGCACCGCGCGGATTAAATGCTAGCAGATTTTTTTTCGCCGTTTCCGTTACAAAATCAGTCATCATGGCAATACGCGTAGCATCGATTAAATCTAAATAACCTATTTTCAAATCACTAAGTGTTTTACCTTGGGTTAATACTAGATAAAATTGTGACTCAGGCCAAAGATGTTTTGGAAAATCAATAAAGACTTCATCACCACTAACAATTTGATTATCATTTTCTCTCTCCCAAGCAAATTTACCAATAATTCGTGAAATCGTTTCATCTTGATTGGCAATAGTAGAATGCAGATGGATATCATAAAATTGCAGTTGTGTACGTATTTTTTGTAAGGTTTGAGCAGACCAAGTTGCCCATATCTTTGCACTCCCCAACCCTTCTTTGATTTGCAGGCCATGCCAATTCATTTCCGGAAACCATTGCGACAATGAAAAACCACCGACATTCATATATACATCTGCTGTCACCGTTTTCCAATCAAAAACATCACCCTGCCACTGCAGTTCACCACGCAAACGAGTCGCGGTTGTTTGTTTTAATGTAGCATCTAAGTCGATCTGGTGGTATTGATGTGTGTTTGCCAAAGATAATTCTTTTAATTTAACAATACGAGGTTCTTTTTTTTCAGGATAATATTCAATATCAATATTTTCTAAGATTATTTTTTGTTGAGATAAAGCCCAAACAGAGATATCATTGTTTTTCATTTCACCATTAGAGAAATTACTCGAAATTTCAAATTCAGGAAATCCATCCAACGATAAATTACCGCTTGCTGAATAGCGTATAATGATATGTGCACCTGAAAATAAAATACGTGAAGTCACTGGTTTAACCGAAATAAAACTTTGCAAGAGATTTAAGCCAACATCAATTTCTTGTATTTTTAATTTAGGTGTTTGTGTATTTTTATCTAATAATGCTACGTGATAAAAAGAAATTTCTGGCCAATACGCATGCCAAGATGCGCGCATTTCACCAATGGAGACTGGCATATGCAATAATTCACTAGCCCAATTCTCAAAATAACTACGATGTTTCTGTAAAAACGGTGTCGACACTTGCAAAAAACTGACTATCACAGCGAAAAAAATAAGCGCTATCGCACAAAGAGATCCAATCCTGTGAACAACCCGGCTCCAAAATGCCAAGATAAAAATCCTTTTTAATGACTCATCGCTTTTCTACGAAAATCCTGGAGAACGACAAATAACCAGGGCCATATCAATACACTGGTGATCGATGCAAGCCAATAAAGCATAGTTTTAGGTGCATCGCCTAAAAAACCTTGCACAGAAAACAAAATAGCTTGATATAACACAACAAGCAAGAACACGCACAAACCCTGTTGCAATAATGGAAACATTTGCAAACGACTTTGAAAACGTACTACAAAATAAGTAATCACAGTCAATCCTAATGCATGCTCTCCTAGCAGCGTCCCTGTCAACACATCTAATATAATTCCAACTACCCAAGCCGTGCCAACATTCACTTGATAAGGCTGTGTCATCGCCCAATAAATCAAAACCAATAAAATCCAATGCGGCCGCAACCATCCAAACCAGCTAGGCATTGGCAATAATGTTAATACAAGTGCTATGAACAAACTGATATAGACTATGAATAAATTACGAAAAGGCATCATGATTTCCCACCTTTTGGTAGAGATTGATTAGGCCATACCAGTAATACTTCTCTACCTCTATCCAAGTGCGCTTCAGGTTCCAAAGTAATCGTTAAAAATTGTAAACCCGGATCTTTAACAACCGCCGTCACATGTCCTATGGGATAACCCTCAGGATAATGCTCTCCCAAACCTGATGTGACGACCATGTCACCTACTTTCACATCTTGGGTTTGTGCCACATTAATCAAGCGTAACTTACCCGAATAATTATCACCTACAGCAATCGCACGGATACCATTTCGGGTAAGCTGTGCCGGGATACCACTATGGCTATCATTTAACAATAACACACGGCTAGTAAACGCACTGGTTTGAATCACCTGCCCCATAACGCCATACGCATCCAACACCGGTTGTCCGACAAAAACACCACTACTGCTACCCTTATCTAACGTCATTTGTTTAATAAAAGGATCGGTATCGACGGCAAGTAATTGCGCAATCAGTATTTTTCCTTTTGCTTTCGTTGATGAATTAACAAGTGACATCAATTGGTTATTTTGTGATTCAATGGAACGCAAACGCTGCACTTCTGACTGTAATAACAAGGTTTGTGCTTTCAAAGCGAGATTTTCTTTGATTAGTTCATCATGACTACTAACTACGTGGTTGATCGTGTCAATAAACTGAATAGGCCAACTAACAACGTATTGCAAAGGAGCAAGTGACAGAGACAAAATAGCCCGCACTTCAGACACTGCTGCAATGCGCTTATCCATGACCATGCACACTATTGCCAACACGATCAAAAAAAATGCACGAAAACCCGATGGGGTTTCTTTGGCAAAAATCTGTTTAATAGTACTTCCTCTTACTCACGAGATAAAAATTCCATGCCTACCGTGTCTACCATTTCTAAGGCTTTACCACCACCTCTAGCAACACAAGTCAATGGTTCGTCTGCAATAATCACAGGTAACCCAGTTTCTTCCATAAATAAGCGGTCAATATTACGAAGCAAAGCACCACCACCGGTTAAAACCATACCACGCTCAGCAATATCCGCTGCTAATTCTGGCGGTGCTTGTTCTAATGCTTCACGCACCGCTCCTAATATACCCGAAAGAGGTTCTTGCAATGCTTCCAGAATTTCATTGCTACTCAAGGTAAAACTTCTAGGAATCCCTTCCGCCAAATTGCGCCCACGTACTTCCATTTCACCAATTTCACTGGAAGGATAAGCAGAACCAATTTCATGTTTAATTTTTTCAGCAGTGGATTCACCAATCAAGGTACCATAATTACGACGCACATAACCCACAATAGCCTCATCAAAACGATCACCACCAATACGGACAGAAGCAGAATAAACAATGCCACTGAGTGAAATAATCGCAACTTCCGTCGTACCGCCACCAATATCAACAACCATAGAACCACGTGCTTCATCAACTGGCATGCCTGCACCCATAGCAGCTGCCATTGGTTCCTCTAGTAAATATACTTCTCTTGCACCCGCACTGATCGCCGATTCACGAATAGCTCTACGTTCAACTTGAGTAGAACCACAAGGCACAGATACCAATACACGAGGGCTAGGACGCAGAAAGCGATTTTCATGTACTTTGTGAATAAAATGTTGCAGCATTTTTTCGGTAACGTAAAAATCAGCAATCACGCCATCTTTCATTGGTCTGATGGCAGTAATATTGCCAGGTGTACGTCCAAGCATTAATTTCGCTTCACTACCTACCGCTGCTACATGTTTTTGTCCGTGGGGAGTGCCTGGTGCTTGACGAATGGCCACAACAGAGGGTTCATTTAAGACAATGCCCTTGCCTCTCACATAAATCAAAGTGTTAGCTGTTCCCAAATCAATGGACAAATCGTTAGAAAAATAACCACGTAATTTTTTAAACATGAGAATTATCACTTCCTATTGGTTTACGATGGGGACATTCTAATAGATAAATTTGTAGGTGGCTAGAAAAAACTATCGAGGGCGCATAGAGGCATTAAAAGAACTAACAGGCATAGATACAGGCGGATTCGACGCCTCCTTCGATATCGTCTGCGTAGATATAGGCGAACGATGACTCGTCGAAGAGTAAGATGCCACGACCGGATAAGCTATTCCAGTTTTAATCACCGCTGAGACATTACTGCCCATAGCACTAGTAAGAATTTGCGAAGTCGTTGAATGAGAAGGCATGATGGCAATAGGTGGCAAGATCAATGGCTTTCTGCGTGGTAACGCCTGTGCAGGCTTCATCCCAAGCACATTCATTACCCCATCCTTTAACCGCTTTAGCATATTATTTTTGACCCGTACCGTATTATCAATTCAAAAATACACCTTAAAAACATTGTTGTAAATAACTTTTAATATTTAATTATGAAAATGATCTTCCCGCACTTTGCAATAAGTTTCTCGCAAAAATAAGGCAACAATCACAGTTAAAATCATACTCAATGGTAAAACACTTAAAGCAACGCGATACGCATGTTCAGTATATATACGCACGCCTGCAACAATTGTGCCATCCCAACGCACATCTAACAATTTACCAATCACCGGTTGAAAGATATTGCCCCCTATCATCACCATCATATTGGTCAATGCAATCGCTGTTCCTACAATTTTGAGTGAACTAATTTCACGACAGATCGCAAAAATCAAAATCTGCGCACTACAAAACAACCCAAATAAAAATAATTCAATCGAAACACCAATGACAGAAGTATGTGGCAGGTATAACACAATACAAATCATAATCAATGCAAGTATAGCAGAAACTAAAATAGGCAAAATACGCTTATGAATATAATCAGAAAACCACCCCCAAAGCGGACTACCTATTGCCCACCCCAAAAAAACCATGGAATTAGCATTTGCTGCTGTTGCTCTGGAAAAACCATAAGCCTCTTGTAAATAACGCACACCCCATAATTCTGCAAATGCAGACAAAGATAAATACAGCAACATCCCTATGCAACCATTCAACCAAATCTGTGGGTTCATTATTGCCCGTACTAATCCTGACATCACCGTCCGAAAAGAAACAATATGCACTTCAGGAAATTCACTATGCACATTAATATCGCGTACCACCAACCAAATAATTATTGCCAGTCCAATCCCTAGAATCCCAGAAAGATCTGTCGTCATTTGCCAACCAATTTTATCAACCAAAGCACCTAATAAAATATCGCCGCACATAGCGCCTATCATACCTAAGCAAACAATAATTCCCGCGATCAGTGCAAAACGTTTCGGTGGTAACCAAATCGTCGCTAATTTCATTGCTCCCACAAATGCAAAAGCAGAACCAAACCCTACCAAAAAACGCCCTGCTTCTGAAACTAAAATATTATTACTGTCTGCAAAAAGAAATGTACCCAAAGCACAGAAAAGCGAAGCCATAGTCAACAAACGTCGCGGCCCATAACGGTCCATCAACAATCCAACTAAAATTTGCATAGGAACATAAGCATGATAATAAAACGCAGAAAGATTACCGACTTGTGCACCTGTCAAATGATAAGTGCGCATCAGTTCTTGAGTCATAACACTAGGTGAAATTCTTAAAAAATATTCATAACAATAAAAAACCGCACCTAAGGTGCAAATCAACCAGGAAAGTAATAAACTTTTTTTCACTATATTCTCTGTTGATTGCGGCGTTAGAGAATCAATCATATGTCTTTCTCCTATATTACTGGCGCTACTGAGTAATTCATTTTTGATCCACGTCGTTCCGCGGCTTGTCCGCGGAATCCAGAATAATTTGTTCTGGATCCCGCGAACAAGTCGCGGGACGGCGCCTGGATCCCGCGGACGAGCCGCGGGACGACAACGCCTGTATTACTTGTGCTACACCTGACTCTACTGCGGCATCTGCTACTGCTTGAGAAATTTTTTGTTTTAATCGCGGATCTAATGGTTTAGGCAAAATATAATGTGAGCCAAACCGTAATGTTTTATCGCCATAAGCTTTTAATACTTCTTTGGGCACAGGTTCTTTAGCCAATGAACGCAACGCATGTACTGCTGCAATTTGCATGGCTTGATTGATACAACTAGCACGCACATCTAATGCACCACGAAAAATATAAGGAAAACACAATGCATTATTGACTTGATTAGGGTAATCACTACGCCCTGTTGCCATCAATAAATCACTACGCGCCTCGTACGCTAGTTCTGGCATAATTTCAGGAACTGGATTTGATAATGCAAACACAATAGGATTTTTTGCCATGACTCGCATCATATCAGCCGTCAATAAATCAGGGCCCGATACACCAATGCACACATCTGCATCCATTAACGCATCATGAAGCGTACGTTTATGCGTTTTTACTGCTAATAATTGTTTATAAGGGTTTAACGCTTCTCTCTCAGTATGAATCACACCGAAACGATCTATCATATATAAATTTTCATGGCGTGCGCCGAGTTTTAACAACAACTGCATCGTTGCAATTCCTGCAGCACCTGCGCCTGCGCACACAATCACTGCATTTTGTAAATTCTTACCTTGCAATTCCAGCGCATTTAATAATCCAGCAGCAACAACAATCGCTGTGCCATGTTGATCATCATGCATCACGGGAATAGTTAAACGTTCTTGTAAAGTTTTTTCGATGATGAAACACTCAGGTGCTTTGATATCTTCTAAATTAATACCACCAAACGTAGGTGCGATATTAGCAACAGTATCAACAAAGCCTTGCACATCTTGACAGTCAATTTCAATATCGATTGCATCAATTCCCGCTAGACATTTGAATAAAACCGCTTTGCCTTCCATCACTGGTTTTCCCGCAAGCGCGCCTGTATTGCCAAGACCTAATACGGCTGTGCCATTGGTGATCACAGCCACTAAATTTCCTTTGCTAGTATAGCGATAGGCAGCGCTTGGATCGCGCATGATTTCTTTCACGGGTTCTGCAACGCCTGGGGTATAACACAAAGAAAGATCTCTTTGTGTCGCTGTGGGTTTTGTAGGTGTTATACTGATTTTTCCAGGCACAGGATGGGCATGATATTCCAAAGCGGCTTTCTTGATCTCGCTGGTCATGATAGGCCTTGTGTCATTTTTTACAAAGAAAAAGACCGTGATTAACCGGCGGCCTTACCCTCTTCCTTTTTGTTACGCATACCATATTTCTGGCGGAAACGATCGACTCGACCCGCAGTATCAACGATTTTTTGTTTGCCTGTGTAAAAAGGGTGACATTGGCTGCAGACTTCTACCGATAAATTTTTGCCGGTGGAACGCGTTTTGAAGTGGTTGCCGCAAGCACAAACGACTTCAATTTCTTTGTATTCTGGATGAATGCCTTGTTTCATAATAACCCCTTGTTTCGATCTTCAGCAAAAATAGGCTGGAATCATAGCCGAGTCTACCACAGGAATCAAGTCATAAACTCAGCTACCACGGGCGCATGGTCTGAGGGCCGTTCTAAAGCCCGCAGGCTCTTTTCAATACGGCAAGTGGTGCAATGACGTGCCAACTCAGGGCTGGATAAAATATGATCAATTCGCAATCCTAAATTACGCTTAAATGCATTCATTCTATAGTCCCACCAGGAAAAACTTTTAACCGGCTGGGTATGCAAACGAAAACAATCTTCTAAACCTAAATTCAACAGTTGTTGAAACACAGCACGTTCTTTTTCACTAAATAATACTTGGCCCTGACATGCGACTGGATCATAAACATCTTGATCATCCGGTGCGATATTAAAATCACCGATGACAATTAATTGTTTATGTTGTATCAATTCTTTTTTTAAAAATTGGATTAATGCTTGTAGCCAAGATAATTTATATTGAAATTTTTCGGAAATAACACTTTCACCGTTTGGGATATAAAGATTGATAATGCGCACATGATCAATCGTTAATGCGAGAATACGACGTTGCACATCTGCGAAACCTGGGAATTCAGTTACTTTTTCCTTGCCTGCCTTGCGACTTAAAATCGCAACACCGTTATACGTTCTCTGACCACTGTATTCAACGTGATAACCTTTTGCGCGAAAAATATCGATAGGAAAATCAGCATCCGGTAATTTTGTTTCTTGCAAACCTACGATATCGGGTTTTTCAGCGGCAAGCCAATCCAACACGTGCGGCAAGCGCACGCGCAGGGAATTGACATTCCAAGTGGCGATTTTCATAAACTAAAATAAAGATCAAACTCGATAGGATGCGTTGTTTTATTCAAGCGCGCGCATTCTTCGCGCTTGATGCGAATATAGGATTCCAAAAGTTCTTTGGTAAAAACGCCGCCTTTCAACAAAAAGTCGTGATCTTTTTCTAGTGCATCTAATGCTTCATCGAGTGAAGCACACAAATGTGTTAGGCTTTTTAATTTCGCAGGATCTAAATCATATAAATTTTCATCGACAGGATCGCCTGGCAAAATTTTATTTTGAATGCCATCTAAACCTGCCATTAACATAGCAGAAAACGCCAGATAAGGATTACACATCGCATCTGGGAAACGCGCTTCGATACGTTTTTCTTTTGAACTAAAAACATGTGGAATACGAATTGCCGCAGATCGATTGCTTTCTGAATATACCATCGTCACCGGCGCTTCAAAACCTGGCACTAAACGTTTATAACTATTCGTGCTAGGATTGGTTAATGCATTTAAGGCACGTGCATGTTTAATAATCCCACCCGTGTAATAAAGCGCTAGCTCAGAAAGTCCTGCGTATTTGTCACCCGCAAATAAATTTTTGCCGTCTTTCGCTAATGATTGATGGCAATGCAAACCACTGCCATTATCGCCTACCAAGGGTTTTGGCATAAACGTAATTGTTTTTCCGTGTTCTTGCGCAACATTTTGGATAATGTATTTGAACACTAACATTTCATCGGCTTTCACTAGTAAAGTGCTATAACGAGTGGTAATTTCATTCTGGTTTGCCGTTGCAACTTCATGATGATGGACTTCCGGATGTAATCCAACTTGTTGCAACACTTGACACATCTCTGAACGCAAATTATGTGAAGAATCCACTGGCGGCACTGGAAAATAACCACCTTTGACACGCGGCCTATGCCCCATATTGCCGTATTCTGATTCTTGGTTAGTATTCCATGCACCTTCGTGCGAATCGATTTTGTAGGAACAACCATTGATCGCTAAGTCCCACACAACATGGTCAAAAATAAAAAACTCTACTTCTTGACCAAAATAACAAGTATCAGCAACACCTAACTGTTTGACATATTCTTCGGCACGTCTAGCGACAGCTCTAGGATCGCGCTTGTAAGGCGCACCTGTAGTCGGATCATAGATATCACAACGAATAACTAAAGTAGGCAGATCACAGAAAGGATCTACATAAGCGGCATTCAAATCAGGTTTTAATACTAGATCTGATTTATGGATAATACACCAGCCAGCAATCGAAGACCCATCAAATACTTTACCATTTTCAAAAAAATGATCATCAACTTTGCAAATAGGTAGGGTCACATGATGCTCTTTTCCCTGCAAATCGGTAAACCGCAAATCTACAAATTCGATTTTGTGTTGTTCAATTAATTTTTTGACCGGGTTTGCCATAAAAAATACTCCGATTGGGGGAATGAGAATCGGAGTATTCTAGCGATGGAATATGATGCTGGCTAGGAGTTCTTACAAAATATTTTTAGTAAGATCTCACAATCACTCGCGTACCGATATGCGCAAAATCATAACGTATCCATCTTGCATCGCTGACGCTCACACGTACGCAACCGTGGCTATAATTTCCTTCACCTATCGCATTCGAACCATGCAAACCTTGATTGCCATTAAAAAACATACAATATGGCATAGGTGCACCGCCCTCACCCAATGGATAGATAGAGGAAACACAACCCCCATTTCCTAACGATTGAATACGAAAGCTACCTGAACGCGTGTGGCAACGACGACCGATATCCGGACACCAATTGGCGCCTGCAGATGCGAGTCCAGCGCGAATTAATCTGCCATCTGCTGAATATGCACCCCAAACATGCAGTCGTGGATCAATGACAATTAAGCTTTCACCGGGTGGTGAAATTTGTTGAGGTAGGCGTGAGGCATAATCACCGCGAGAACCATATGATGTAGGTTCTTCGGCAGATGGTTGAGGTGAAGCATACGGGCCTGAAGAATACGAACCACTGTCATAAGATTGATAAGGATAAGAACCATCTGACTCTTCATAATCAGCCCGAGCTGTCGCTGACAATGACAACCCTAACGCTACAACCAACAAGAAAGATAGATTTCTGATTTTCATCTCAGCCTCCTCTTCTTTATTCTTTGCTAGTAAATACCATTATACGCCACTTAACAAAATACATAATCAAATAGATTTTATCTATTTGATTATATTAAAATATTTTATATGTGAGACTCGATAACGTCATGATTTTTATGAATCCGCAATAGCTCATTTAATGGACAATAAAAATAAAGGGGAGGACGAGCGGTACCTTGCGGGGCGCGTGTTATCCCGAAAGGAGAAATCTTCCTCTAAGTGGGAGATCCTTCACCGCAAAAAACGCGGTTCAGGATGACAAACGTAACGCAGCTGATAATGAGATATTTTTCGTCCCCACGAGGCACACCCCATCAACCATGTTATTGTGCGGGGATTTTTCCCCGCCCCTGCGAGACCTTCACCCGTCATCCCCGCATGTTTTTAGCGGGGATCTCCTGCTTAGCACATTTTTAAATATAGATAATCTCTAGAATTTCTGGCATTTCCTACAATACACCGTACTCCGCTGGGCAATCTTCATCAATTGCAAAATTGAATTGCATATCACACAGCGTAATCCATCTCTACCATAAACCCTAAGTTGATTAGCAAAATAACCTGGCTTGCCGTCGCTATTTAAAAAATCTTTTAAAGTAGTCCCACCGCGTTTAATAGCCGATTGCAAAATTTTCTTGATTGCTTTTACTAGTTGATCACAATGATTGAGTGATAATGATTTCGCAGGCAACGCAGGATGAACGCCTGCTGCAAACAATGCTTCTGTTGCATAAATATTACCAACGCCGGTGACAATTTTACTATCCATCAGCAATGATTTGACGGGCATTACTCTACCCTGCGCTTCTGCCAAAAGATATTTGCTATTAAATTTTTTTGTTAATGGTTCAACACCCAAATGCGTCAATAACGAATGATGCATAGGATCACCATCCACCCATAAAAATGCACCAAAACGTCTAGGATCGTTGAAGCGCAATATTTTTTGATTTTGAAATACAATATCAACGTGATCATGTTTCTTAGCCAGCAATTCTTTAGTTGCTATACGCAAAGTACCCGACATACCCAAATGAATAATAATAGCGCCTTCAGTTGTTTTAAGCAGAAGATATTTCCCTCTACGCTGCAACTCTTGAATTTTCTTACCTAATAAGATTTGCCGAATATTAGTCGGTATAGCCCAACGCAATTGATATTGCCGCACGACTACATTCGCAATAACTTGCTGCTGAATATGCGGCGCAATACCCCGTAGTGTCGTTTCAACCTCTGGCAATTCAGGCATATTTCTTTCCCATAAGATTTAACAAAACCTAAAAACGTCCATAATACAGTTTTGTCTCATACAAAAATTCCACCATACCATGTCGTTGGTATCGATCAAATATATTCTTCAAGGCCTCCAACATTTCATCATATTGATCATCCCCAGGCCGCAAACTATAAGACGTAGATAAAAGTCTGCCTTTCAAACCTTCCCAATCAAATTGCTGAAAATTTTTAAATGATTGAATTTTCATCTCATATGGACTAAAAAACTCTGCAATAGCTGTTTTATCAAATCTTCTCGCATTAGATTCTCGATAATCTTTCCCATAACGCAAAATAAGATCTTCATAATCATGTAATAATTCAGATTTCTCCATATTCCTAACATTCCAAACTAATACAACCCACCCAGATGATTTTAAAATACGTTTGAACTCAATTTTAGTTTTTTCTGCATCAAACCAATGAAACGCGGTACCGACTGTTATAATATCGACACTTTGATTTTGCAAAGTTGTTGCTTCGGCAATCCCATTAACACTAAAAAAATTAGGGTATGACTTTAAATACACTTCCGCTGCTTCACGCATGAATTGATTAGGTTCAACACCATAAACAGCACTTCCATATTCAAGAAGCAATTTTGATAATAATCCCGTACCAGAACCTACATCAGCAACGATTTTATCTTTAGTCAATCCGCACTTAGCAATCAGCACTTGCAATACTTCCTGCGGATATGAAGGCCGGTATTTAGCATAATCATTGACTGTCTGACTAAAACGCTCAACCGAATTTTTCATGATTTTTCTTATCCATCGAACATATAATCAAAAGCAAACTTATGAACTCTGCGACATTTTTTCAGCAACGCTAATCGCTTGTTTTAAATCAGGCATTTTGTCGATATTGGAAGTTATTTCCTTATAAACAACTTTACCTCTTCTATCAATGACAAAAACAGAACGCGCAAGAATACCTGTTAATTCACCATCCACCACTTGCACACCGTATTTCTTACCAAAAACATCACTATTGAATATCGATAGCAAATTAATATTTTTAATTTTATGTTTCATTTTAAAATCATCAACAATAAAAGGCATGTTGGCAGTAACAACGCTGATTTCAACATTTTTTAAACGTTTCGCTGCATCACTCAGTTGCATGGTTTGCAAATCACAGACAGATGTATTAAATGATTCGATTGTAGAAATGATTTGTACCTTACCTGTAGCCCTCCAATTTCTTTCTTTTTAAAATCAGGTGTCATCAGAGTCACTTGTGGCGCCTGATCACCTACATGCAACTGCGGTTCAGATACAGTCACTACACCATTGACATCTGATGATAACTGTAATGCAAATGCAGTATTCAAACTCAATAGCATCATCGCGATTAAATTTAATATCTTTTTCATCATGATTAATCCTTTTAAAAAAATTGGACATAAAAAAATATAATAAACAGTGTACCATAAAATCTTAAATGTTGGCTTCTTTATAAGCTAACATTATTTTTTTACCTTTTAATAATCTTAGCTGAATATTTTTTCCGCTCTGCAATTAAATCATCTACAACACTAGGATTAGCTAATGTTGATGTATCGCCTAAATCATCAAACTCATTCACCGCAATTTTTCGTAAAATACGGCGCATGATTTTTCCCGATCGTGTTTTAGGAAGTGCTTTTACCCATTGCACATCTTGTAATGTTGCAATAGGCCCTATCTTTTGGCGTACTCTATTATTCAGTGTTTTTTTCAACGCATCTGACTTAGCACCTGATTTTTTTACCACATAGGCGAAAATACTCTGACCTTTTATTTCGTGTGGAACTGCAACAACTGCAGCCTCTGATACTGCTGGCACAGAAAGCAAAGCACTTTCAACTTCACCTGTGCCAATACGATGACCGGATACTTTGATCACATCATCATTACGACCTATAATCCAAAAATAACCTTTTTTATCACGATAAGCACTATCGCCTGTTAAATATTTTCCGGGAACTTCTTTAAAATAAGTTTTCACAAAACGTTTCTTATCGCCGTAAATCGTTTTCATCAATCCCGGCCAAGCTTGTTTGAGAACTAATCTTCCTGATTGATTATCTTTAACAAGCTTACTTTTTTCGTTAATAATTTCAGGCACAATTCCAAAAAAAGGCCAAGCAGCCGATCCTGGTTTTAATGGCGTTGCGCCCGGCAAAGGTGTAATCAATATTCCGCCTGTTTCTGTTTGCCACCAAGTATCAACAATAGGACAGCGTTTATTACCAACAACATTGTAATACCATTCCCAAACATCAGGATTAATAGGTTCACCTACTGATCCTAATAATTTAAGACTTTTTCGACTCGTTTTTTTGACCCAATCATCACCTTCATGACGCAAAGCACGAATGGCAGTCGGTGCCGTATAAAAAATATTGACCTGGTGTTTATCAATAATTTCCCAATAACGAGAAAAACTAGGATAATTCGGCACACCTTCAAACAAAAGCGTAGTTCCTCCGTTGAGTAATGGTCCATACAGAAGATATGAGTGCCCTGTAATCCATCCCAAATCCGCCGTACACCAATAAGTATCGCCAGCATGATAATCAAAAATATATTTAAAACTCATTGCAACAAAAACTAAATAACCACCAATGGTATGCAATATACCTTTGGGCTTACCGGTTGAACCCGATGTGTAGAGAATAAAAAGTGGATCATTCGCATCCATTTTTACAGCAGGGCATTTTGCATCAACCTCACTCATAGCCTCGTGATACCAAATATCACGCTTTCTGTGCATTGTAATAGGATGACCTGTATGCTTAACAACAATGACTTTTTTTACTTTTGGACATTTTGCAATGGCTTTATCTGCATTTTTCTTAGATGGAATGTATTGACCACCACGCGCGCCGAAATCAGCAGTGATAAGCAGTCGACAACCAGCATCGAGAATACGCGTGCACAGCGATTCCGCGGAAAAACCTCCAAATACTACAGAATGAATAGCACCAATACGGGCACAAGCAAGCATAGCAATAATAATTTCAGGAATCATGGGCAAATAGATACAAACGCGATCACCTTTTTTAACACCTTGTTTTTTTAAGACGTTGGCAAACCGCGATACTTTTTCGTGAAGCTCGCCATAACTAATAGTTCGTGATTCGTTTCCATTATCACTCTCCCAAATAATTGCCGCAACATTTCTATGTGTTTCTAGATGACGGTCAATACAGTTATAGCATGCATTTAATTTTCCACCGACGAACCAACGCATGTTGTGTTTTTTTAAACTACCCGTTGATATTTTTTTCCAAGGAGAAAACCAGTTAATAAATTTCTCTGCTTGCTGGGCCCAAAACTTGTTAGGATTTTTTATCGAATATCGATAGAGTTTTTTATATTGTTTAAGATTAATATGCGCATGTTTTAGAAATGACGAAGGAACTTTATAAATCTTTTCTTTCTGCTGTTTTTCTCCAATTTGACGCTCCATAACGCTTCCTTGGGCTCTGAGAAACAAAGTATATTACACTGCGTCGTACTAAAACAATATGTGATATATCTTAAATTAATTCAATAATTAAATAATTGTTTGATTTTAGACTAATTAATTTTTTTGTGAATTTGTAAAGATACCAACAACCCTAGATAAAATATTGCATAAGTATTACTGAAGCTGTATATTTTTAATTTAGTCTATTAACAATGGAGGTTATATGTTTCATTTTCGGTTACCGGTTCTTGGCGCATGTTTATTGTCTGCATTCATTTCTTTCGGAGTACAAGCAGAAGAAACGACTACTACAACAACCACGGTAGTAGAAAAACACGCTATCATAACACCCGCACCAAAAGCAGTTTGCACTTCAGTAGCAGGCCACTGGGAAGGTAGTATCTGGATCGATACACACAATGTATGTAAATATGAAAACAGAACAGAAGGTGCAGCATGGATTGCCGACTACTGGTCTTGCACTACAGCTAATGCTGATGGATCATGTGTTTCCTGGACATTAGTTCCTGGACATTGGGTAAAAACTCTAGAGTAATCTCACTCTCCTACATCAATATCAGCGTCTGATAATATTTATTATTGAACGCTGATGTTGGCTGTTGTCATATGCAATGCTATTTAGTTTCCCTGCTTAAGTAAAGTGAATTTACCGCTTCCTTCTCAGTCTTTTTCTAATCTTATCTTAAATTAATAAATAGTAATCAATAGCTATTGAATCTATAATAATGCATGATATAATATCATAAAGCACTAAATAACAGATATAGATTATAATACATTATTAATCAATAAGTTAATATTGTTTATTTTAAAATAAATGTAATGTTTTTAATATTGTTTTTATTACATGGAAATCCTTAATGAGATCGATAAGCAACAGCATTTTACGCCGCATCCGTGGCAAACAACGCGGGTGGGTTTTTACACCCAAAGATTTCATTGATCTTGCCCATCGCAACACCATTGGCGTGATCTTATATCGACTTACTCAAAAAGGCATTATTCGCCAATTAGATCATGGAATTTATGATTTCCCAGCGACTCACCCTAAACTGGGAACTCTCGCCGCTAGTCCTGATAAAATTGCTAATGCTATTGCATCACAATCAGGCGATATCATTCAACCCAGTGGTGCGAGTTTGGCAAATCAATTGGGATTAGATACGCAAGTACCTGCTAAGCCCATGTATATTACCTCAGGAAACTCAAAAAAGAAAAAAATTGCCAATTACCCAATCACACTCACCCATTCTAAATTTTTAAATAAATCGTCTTTAAACCCAAATACCGTCAAAGTAATCAACGCATTACATTATATAGGAAAAAATAGTATTACCGATGACATGATAAAAAAATGTAGAACGATTTTGTCACCAAAAAATAAAGTTCAACTAAAAAAAAATTTAAATCAATTACCCAATTGGATGATACCATTCATCCTAAAAATAATAAGGACAGACAATGAAAGAAATACTTCAAGCAAGCGCTCATGAGCGCGCACAATTTTTTATAGAAGCCACTTCTCGATCTCACTATATCAAAAATCCAATTCTTATTGAAAAGATTTTTGGGTATGTTGGACATTAAATAAAATATTTACTAACCCAAATTTATCTCCTCATGTCACTTTTAAAGGCGGCACTTCTCTTTCAAAATGCTATAATATTATCCATCGATTTTCAGAAGACATTGATCTAACTTTGTCAAAAGAATATATTGGAATAACAGAAGATATTGACCCAGCATCTGCCACAACGAGAGCTCAACAGAGTAAGCGTTCTAAAAAATTTACTGAACACGTCAATCACAAAATTACCCATGAAATTAAACCTCTTTTAACAGAAGTCTTTAACGAGGAAATATCTATATATTTTTCAAAAAATTCTTGGAAATTAGAAATTGACGATCATAACAAAGATAATATTAGTCTTACTTTTCATTATCCAATTTGTTTAGAATTATCATCAAATGAATACATCAAAACATCTATTAAGTTAGAATTCGGAGCACGAGGAGATACCAGCCCAACAGAATCTAAATTAGTATCTCCCTATATTCACGAATTATTACCAGAATTAAGTAATTCAATTTCACCCATAGTAGTCAAATCATTGGTTGCAAAGCGTACTTTCTGGGAAAAGATAACTTTACTACATGCTGAATACCATCGTGACACTAAAAAACCTCTACCTCTAAGACTATTTCGACATTATTATGATGTTGTAATGCTCGATAAAAATAATCTAACAAATGATGCTCTAGGTGATATTAATTTATTGAATGATGTGATTCGCAACAAGAGTATTTATTTTTATTCAACATGGGCAAATTACGATACGGCAAAAATCGGCAGCATGCGTCTATATCCCAATACAGCATTTATCGCACAATTAAAAGAAGATTATGAAAAAATGATTAGCATGTTTTTTGGAAACCCGCCAGATTTTGACAAAACTTTATCAGAAATACAACGGATTGAAACCATTATAAATGGTATATTAGTTTTATAAATAGCGGAACAGCACAACAAATTAACGAGGTTTCCTAACTTTGTTCAAAACGATCAACCCGTCCTGGGAATAGGTAAAGTAAGGTAGGTGTCAGCAGCAAACAAAATGCAAAAGTCATATTCCAATGTGCGGTTAACATAGCCGCTACATAAAAAAATGGCGCAAGAAGTATTCTTCTGACTACAGCATGGCGAATAGCGGATGTATAACTTGCTTTATTAAGTTGGGAAATATGCGCACACTGAAATGTTAGAAATTGCCCGATGCTGGCACAAATTAAATTAAGCGCGTAAAAATTAATCCCCAGAGGATTCTTAGGATACGCCGCCAAAAAACTTGCTGAAAAAGGCACAACACAAACTACCATTAAATAAAATATATTTGTCCATAGATACGGTCTAGTCAATCGATCTAAAAGACCTAATTGAAAATTCATCGCCACCCAAAGCGTACCTAGTGTAATAAAGCTACCGATATAGATAGATAATTTTACGAGAATCACATGTGAAAAAATGACAGCTAAATTTTCATTAGTTGTGCCTAAAGGCATACGTAAATCTAACACTAAAATCGTCATCGCAATGGCAAAAATACCGTCTGTTAAAGATTCTAACCGGGTTATTTTTAATAAGTGATTTTGGCTGCTCATCGTTTAGTTTCACACGAACTATTATAAATTCTAAGTTCATTTTGAAATGCAGCAAATAAGTATAACCCTTTCGAATCAGTAAATAATTTGTTTGCATCCTCTTGAGTATTTAACTCACATTGTTTTTGCTGAATATTGGTATTCCATATTTGGATGGCTCCACTGGATTTTTGTACCACATACGCAGTATTACCATCAGGGCTAGTAGCAACCGCATGAGGGTATTGGCCAACTGATAATGTCCCTTGAGCTGTTAGATCAGTTGTGCGTAAACGATCCAGACTATCACTCCTATTTATATTATCTCCAGTAGCATAATATATATAATCACCTGATGGAGTCATAAATAAATCTTCGCTTTGAAGACCACGGAAAGACCAATAGATGACAATTGCTGGTGTATCAGTTGCAACATTAATTTTAATAAGCGTTGGATACGTTGCAGCGAAATACAAACTATTTTTATCCGGACTAATCTGAAGCAGTGTACTGCCGTAATATAACGGTAGACCTGGAAATGAAAATTCTTTGATAAACTTCCCTGTGATCGTATTAATCATCATAATACCGTGGAAAGCATCATTGTAGCCATAATCGCCGGGTGTTGCATATGCGCGATCATGGTTGCCAACTCTTACATCATAAGGCATCCAAGTTAAATAAATAGGCGGTAGGATTTTACGAGATGCAATATCGATAACCGCCAATTGTCGTAGAGCAGAAGTAGCAACATATAATTTAGATCCATCAGCAGATACATCTAACCCACGCGGCGAACCAGCCAGCGAAATCTTACTAATCAGCTTCAATGTGGTTGCATCAATAATAAGAATACCATTGTCAGTGGATGCATATATTTCTGAATTGTTAGGATTTTTTGCAAAAAAATAAACTGTTTCGGGGAATGTTTTTATAGGGATATTTTTTTGAGCATAAGCAATAGATATCGAAGAAACGCTAAGCATAAAAAACATTAATAAGTGCATCAATAACTGGCATTTAAAGCCCGCTTTTAATTTAATTTGAGTCATTATTTCTCCAGTAGATCCTATTATTTTAGTTAATTTAGCCACAAATTTTTTTGTTATGCAATAACAACAGATAAAGCAGCATATTATCCACCGTATTCAATACGGTATTTTTGGTTAAATTAGTAATAAAGCTTAGTGCATATGAAAAAATTGATGTGATTATTGACAAAACGTCATAAATACATACAATTAACTCCTAATTTTATTCATTTTAATAACATGTTTATCTCCGTCACTGGAAATACTGCTAAATGATAGAAATACTCGAGGATCCAACCTTAAAAAAATTAAATTTCATTCGCCATGGCTTTTTTACTCGTCTTGGCGGAGTAAGCACGGGCATTCATGCATCTCTTAATTGTGCGTACCCAAGTAATGATGAACCCTCTAATGTACGAGAAAATAGACAGCGTGCGATGCTGCATCTGGGACACACACTTGAATCATTAGTTACCGTTAGAAATATACACAGTAATACTGCTATTATTGTAGATAAACCATGGCAAGAACAAAATAAACCTGAAGCTGATGCAATGGTTACTAAGCTGCCTCAAATTGTACTGGGCTCTGATAGCGCGGATTGCCCTATTATCTTATTTGCTGATAATCATGCAAAAATAATAGGTCTAGCCCACGCCGGATGGCGTGGAGCTAGAAGCGGTATTATTGAAGCAACTATTGAAAAAATGCTTTTATTAGGCGGAAAATGTGCTCATATTGCGGCAGCAATTAGTCCGTGTATTGCCCAAAACTCTTATGAAGTTAGTGCGGAATTTCAGCAACAATTTTTAGAAGATGATTCTTACAATCAACATTATTTTAAAAATTCCCACAAACAAAATCATTTTTTATTTGATTTACTTGGGTATGTAAAAAATCGTCTTGTAAAATTAAATCTAAAATCTGTTTCGTCTGAAGTAGCTATTGATACCTATTCAAATGAAGAAAAATTTTTTAGTTGCCGTCGAGCATTTCACAAGGGTGAAGAATGGTTTGGCGGTCATTTATCTTGTATATCTATACAATAATGAATAAAACCGTCAATAAGGAATATTCACATGTCAAATCACGTTTTTGTTATTTCAGAATGGCTTCCGAAAGAGGGCTACGAATACGAACTGTGGAAAAATTTTAAAAAACTAATGGCTTTAACATTAGAAAAAGAAAAAGGTTGTATAAGAGCACACGCAACTAAAAAAATCTCACACCCTAATTCACCAGGAAAATCAAAATACACCATTGTACTTCTCCAAGAGTACGTCGATAAAAAAGCATTTGATATTCACTGCGCTTCCGAATACGTAAAAAACTGCTTTAATGAATTAATTGAAAATAAAGAAACCTCAATAGTTGCAGATTGGCGATGCAGATTATTCAGCGAAGATGAATAGCATTTTATGTGGCGGTATTTATAATGCTTTTTTTAACCAGCTATCAATTGCAGCAACAGATTCCTCAATAACATTGATATCATTTGGCACATGTCCTTGTTTAGGTAAAATAAACATTTTAACATTTTTGCCTTGTTGTTGCAGTGCTGTATATAATTCAATAGATTGTGTAATTGGAACCTGACTTGTATCATTTTCCCCATGCAAAATAAGTAATGGAGTTTGGATATTTTTAGCATACAAGATGGTTGATCTTTTTAAATATAAGGCATCATCTTCCCAAAAAAAATTTCCGAAATAACTTTTCGTAAATAATGGTTGACTACTTGTACCTTCATAAGAAATCCAATCAGTATTACCATCTCCATCAACTGCAGCCTTGAATTGAGAAGATTGACTAATTGACCATGCGGCTAAATAACCGCCATAACTCCACCCTGCTATTGCAAGATGATTAGCGTCTACTATTCCTGATTGGATTAAATGATCTACCCCGCTAATAATATCCTGATAATCAACATTGCCAATATCTTTAAAATTTGCCAATCGAAATGCTAACCCATAACCATCGCTTCCCCGCGGATTTGGCTGAAAAATAATAAATCCAAGATTTAACAGATTGTTCCAGCAGGTGGTTGGATCAATCATTTCTCCATACTCATCACAACCACCCAAATAACGCTTTGACCAAGCAGCTGCAGGACCGCCATGTACACTCACTAATAATGGGTATTTTTTCTTAGAGTTATAATTTTCTGGGGTAATCAAAATACCTTCTATCGTTTTTCCATCAAATGAATTCCATTGAATAGACTTCATTTGCCCCAATGGTTTTGAAGATGGCTCTTTAAAATCACTTATTTTCTCCATATGAAGTAAGTTAGTATTTGTTATGAATGCCTGTGGAGCGTTTGTAGCAGTTTCATAACCAAATCCCAAAAAATTATGGGCGTTATTTAAAGAGATAGTCAATGGTTCAATAAATCCCTCAGTTATGACAATTAATTTTGGAGGTATAGCTGGATTAATATTTAACGCATATATTTTAGGACCTTCAGATTTATAATAAGGATCAAAAACAAGAACATGATCACTCGATTGATTCCAACCAATCATAATGGGATCTTGATTAAAAGTATCCGCCAAACAATGTGTTTCGAATGTTTTAGCATTGGAAATACAAATATGATTTGACTTTGTCATTGCTAACAATAATGGATATGGCGAGTGTACTCCCATTTTAATTAAATTATTTTTAGCTTCCGAAGTAGTTGAAGAAGCTTGATATGCTATCCACTGGCCATCTAATGAATATGCCGGTTGTGTGCTATTATGGTTCTCAGTATATGAAATAGTTTTAAGTTGATGATTTTCCAAATTAATCACTGCAATTTTATTTTGAAAAGTATATGCAAGTCCAGGATGTGGCTGATAAGAAAACACGATTGCCTTACTATTAGGAGCCCAATCAAACCCAGGATAAACGAAAAACTGAGAAACGCTATAATGATTTGATGTTAACAATATCGGCGCTGCATTTCTTTTGATTTCAACCAAATAAAGACAAATATTTTTAATCTCGCCATTTTTTTCAATCAGTGTTGAATCTTGTTTGGTATTTTCTTGCTGTTCTTCTGCGGTAAACGCAATATATTTATTATTAGGGGATAATTTAAAAGCTAAAATATCACTTTTATATTCTAGCACTTTACTAACTTCATGTGTCGCCGTATCCAGTACCCATAGCGCATTATTATTGTCTCCTTTTGCAAGAAAATAAATTAGCTTTTCATCATATGACCAAGCTAAAGACGATATCTTATCTTTCCGAATCAGTAGATTCACCCTACCTGCAGAATCTCGTAAATAAAGAATATATTCCCATTTTTTGACATTTGCTGAGGATTGTATTTGATAAGCAATAAAAGCAGTTTGTTTACCAGTAGTCGATGGAACTACTTGGCTTATCCGGTTTAAACGTAATGCAGACCCTAGAGGAGATGTCTGTTCGGCAAAAATATTTGAAGAACATAATAAAAAAAATATTATATTTAAAAACCAAACTGAAATTCTCATATAATCCTGCTTACATTTAATTATGCAATATTAATCTTATTAATCACATTATTCTATTATGCCAACCTTGTATTATAGACTTACTAAGAAATTGATATAATTATTATCCTTAATAAATATTTTAGATTAAAAATGCGTCTAATTAGTTAATTTCAGCTAGACCAGCTTGTGCTACAAGTGCATCTTGATCCACAGTGCCACCACTCACTCCTAAGCCACCGACAACTTCATTTTTGATTTTAACATATCCACCATCAAACATGACGTACCCTGGTATTTGCGAAATACTGATAAGCATCACTCATTGTATTTGTTGAATATGGAGTTATTTTCTGAATTGACCAAGCGAGGGCATTGACCCAGCCCCCATTATTGGCGGTAGACCTAATAGTAGGGGTGCATTAATTAGCGGATAAACTCGGTTTGCATGAACAAAAGCCAATGCTTTAAGAAATGGATTTTGATTAATATCCACTTTAGTTTCCATTTTTTGTACTTGGTAAGGTGCTTGCAATTGCTGAATACTCCTACCAAAAAGTGTAAGACGAGCTTTTTTATTATCAAGAATATCGCCACCTACATAATCCAACACAGTTGACTCAAGAACCTTAGGAAATGAGTCCATGTTAGGAAATACTTCAAGAGGAGCATCAGGCCCAGGACCTGATGCAGCTTCTTTTTTAGATATCCATGGAAAAAATCTTGCTAACATTAAAAACCTCCTCATATATTATTTATAATAAAGTATTACGTAACGTGAAGGTCAATATTTTTTTTCTAAAATATTTCCAATCTTTTAAAAGCTAGATAGTTTAACTCAAGTAGTGAATTATTTATGCTTATTTTTGGATATTTTTAATCCGGTGGCTTGCCTAAAAAGTTTTCATCAACCAGTGATTTACTTCATTAATACCATCATAAATAACATCTGCTTTTGTTGGAACATGTTCCGAATCAGGCAAGACTACCATTTTTACTGATTTATTTTGTTGTTTTAACGTGTTATATAGTTCATAGGATAAGGAAATAGGATCGCGAATATCATTTGCACCATGCATGATTAGCAATGGAGTTTGAATATTTTTAGTCAATAAAATAGGC
Organism: Gammaproteobacteria bacterium SCGC AG-212-F23; assembly: GCA_001644445.1. GTDB lineage: Bacteria > Pseudomonadota > Gammaproteobacteria > DSM-16500 > DSM-16500 > SCGC-AG-212-F23. The sequence goes on along the minus strand of LSTE01000049.1, from coordinate 10,672 downwards.
GCACGTTCAAGATACAATGTGTTGTTATTCCAGAATGTTGCGCCTAAATACATGGGGATAAACCATGGCACATCACTCAAACTCGCATAAGCAATCAAATCAATATTACCTGCACCTTCTACAGCGGCTTTAAAACGATTAGTTTGAGAAATAGCCCAGGTTGTCATATAACCACCATAGCTCCATCCGGCTATTGCCATATGATTGGAATCTACGATATTTTGTTGAATCAAATAATCAACACCAGCCATAACATCACGATAATCTCCACCGCCAAAATCTTTAAAATTTGCCATGCGAAATGCCTTACCATAACCCGTGCTACCTCGTGGATTTGGCTCTAAAATAACAAAACCTAAATTTAAGAAAGATTGCCAACAAGTTGTTGGATCAATCATTTCTTGATATTCGTCACATCCTCCTATATAACGCTTTGACCATACTCCATAAGGGCCACCATGCACTGTGACAAGTAATGGATATTTTTTTGTGGGATCATAATTGTGTGGCGTTAACAATAACCCATCAATAATCTTATTATCAAACGATTTCCAACTGATATTTTTAGTATTACCCAATTGCAGATTTGATATATTTTGAAAATCGCTTACTTGTGTTAATTTAAAAGGAGTAAGTTCGCTGATATAAGCTTGTGGTATATTTGAAGCTGTCTCATAGCCAAAGCCTAAAATAGTATGTACATCATTAAGACTTACTGTGAGCGGTTCAATAAATCCATCTACGTTAGAAATTTTTCTCACAGTTGCGGTTTGATTTAAACCTAGTTCATAAATTTGATATCCGGAAGTTTGATAGGCGTCCAAAACAAATATTTTATCATTGTGTTGCCCCCATCCTATGATATAAGGATTTTCATTGGGTGTATTAGGCAAACAAAAGGTATTTAATGATTCTGCATTTACGACACAAATTCGTCCATTAACTAATAAATTATTATTTAATTCAGGAGCAATCTTTGTAGGAGAGACATTGGAGCAAAAAGCAATCCACTTACCATCAGGCGAAAATACAACTTGTTTTCCCGTGTGTGCATCTGTATAAGGAATATTTTTTATCTCGTGAGTTGCTATATTAATGAGGTGTATTTTACTATCATTTGCATATTCTGCACCCGCTTGTGGTTGATATGAAAAAGCAATGCGTTGACTATCGGGTGACCAGTCAAATCCTTTGTCAAAAAAACCTAAAGAAATACTCTGCTGAGCCGATGAAAGCAATATGGGTTTTATATAAAGCTGATCAGCAGGAACAAGATATAATCCTTGATTAATATAATTCTGACCAAAATCAATTAATGTTGTATTTAATTTTTCTTTTTCAACAGCTGCGACAAATGCAATATACTTTCCATTCGGTGAAAATTTAAATGATTGAATATCGCTGTTGAATTCAATTAATTTATTTGTTTTCTTTGATTTTATATCCACAATCCAGATACTTTTAAAGTTATTTCCTTTTGCAAGGTAAGCAATACTTTTGTTATCTGGCAACCAACTTAATGCTTCTATTCTTTCATTTTTAATGAGTAAATATGGTTTATCTTTACCACTTGATAGATAGAGTGAGTATTCCCATGCTTTTTTTACGGCGTTAGGGTTTACAGTAAAACTAGAAAATGCAATATGTTTACCATCGGGCGCTGCAAGCACTTGACTGATTCTACTAAAAGCAAAAATACTATCTACAGATGATGTGTTGGTAGTCACGGCAAAAGATGCGTTAATTTTGAGGAAAAACAGCGCCAAAATAGCAATCCTTGCAAGTATACGCATAAAATCCTTCAAAATCTCATTAGTCAATAAATCTTACAGGATAAAATATATGATGTCAAAATACGCGCTACTTTTGCTTGAAAAGTTTATTTAACAAAATTCATCTATATTTAAATTAAAATATGCCATTGGGTCAATTATTTCAATCGGTAGATGAAGTTGCTCTGCAAAAGCTATTTCTCCATAAACACCTTTTGAAATTTCCCATCCCTGGATTTTTAAAACAATAAGTTCATCGCAACGTGAGAGCATCTCTTTGTCGAATACACTCCAATCTTTCCAGCTATTTTCTTTATCACTCAAATGGATCAGTGGGATATTATGCGTTAATGGCGAATAAACTAATTTTCCACGCTTATGAAACTCAAATGCAACTTTATTAACTAACTGATGGCGCATTATTCTAATCGCTGGATCTTGATGAGAGTAAGGACATGCTAAATATGAAATTTTTTTTGGGCAAGGAGTCATATTTTTCTCATTAATTTAAATGCAATTGTTTTCTATTATAACTATTATTAGAATCCACCCGCAATAACTTTTCTTGCTTAAGATTCTATTTTCCAACTAATCCAATATCTTTTGTCAGTGAGATTTCTCCTCCTAAAGTAAGAAAATACTTTAGTGCTTCTGTTGAAACTACAGGAATCGTTTCATAAGGGGTTTGAGTCAAAGTTTCTTTGATATCTGCTACTCCCCACTGTAAAAATGCAGCCTCAAAACCATTTTCCAATGCACCTACGACGGTCGCTGTTACACACTTGCTAGCAGCCAATCCGCATACAACAACAAATCCTACCTGTTCATTCTTAAGTTGCTCAGCTAACGTAGTTTGATAAAAACCATTGCGGTGGCGCTTGATAATTCGATATTCCCCTTTTTTACATTCGACATTATCAATTAAATCAAACCCCGGGCTTCCCTCTAGTATTAGAGAATCATCAGTATGTTGAATAAAAAATACAGGATTTGATGTTTGACGAAACACCTGAAGTGCCGAATTGATCGCAAATAACGATAAATCTACTGCAGATTTAAGTGGCGCAAACTCATGGAAAGCTTTTTGAAGGCTCAAAATGACAAGAGCAGTTTTTTTCATAATAATTCCTCTAGTTAATAAAAGATAAACGAGATCAGGCAAGAGCTAAACTCTTACCAAGGGGTTAAATCGATTTGAATAGCGAGATACTAAACTTTAATAGTAGATACAACCGGGAGCAAACATGCAATACACATACTACCTTACCAAAGCGTAAAAATCAAGAAATCAGAATCAATCAAAATCTATATATCTTGTATATTCATATAGAATACTATATCTACCTGATGCTCATGCGCATTTATTGATCAATAACGCCATGTTATTTTGCTTATAATTTTATTTCTTGAATGACTTGTGCAATTGCCCGAGCAAGATCAGCGTGACTATCACGCGCAATGTGTACGCCATCGCTATGATCAATTTTGACAAATAACCCTGCATCGAGAAAAGCACAATGTTCTTCTTTTGCAAGATTTTCATAATGCTTTGCAAGTTGTGTGGATTTATTAATAGAAGCATCATCATAAAATAAATTAAACGCGGGAACATCAACTTGTAAAATAGGTGCGGGTGAAATAAGCATAACTTGAGGGATACCATAATTATTTCCGAAATGACTATTCTTTACATAGTGGATTAATTGCTGCATATTTTGAGTAATTTTTTCTAAAGTTACATTAAACTCAATTTTTAAATCATTAGTGCCCAGCATAAAAATTACTAAATCTAATGGATAATGCATTTCTATTATTCCAGGTAACATCGTAAGTCCATTGCGCGAAGGTCGTGCAATAATTTTTTCATCTAACGCCGTAGTGCGGCCATTTAAACCCGCTTCAATAATATGAAATTTATCGCCAAGTATTTGTTGTAAAACACTAGTCCAGCGAACACCATATTCATATCTCTTTGCAAGTCTAAGTTCTAAATTCATGGAGCCGGCTATATTGCCCCATGTATTTGAATCTCCATAACATAAAATATTTTTCATGTTTAATTTTTCTCCGAATGAAATTTTTTTTATTATATTTAATTATGCAATATTAATCTTATTGATTGCATTATGCAATCATGCCAATCTTAGTATTGTAGGATAATTAGTATATTGATATAATTATTGTTTGTAAAAAATACTATAGGGGATAAATATGGTTATTCACGAAAAACGTATGAAAGAATTAATTGATTATACGTCTACAAATAAAGTAATCCCTTATGGCTGCTCTATTTATGATGAGACAGGTAAGCTGCTAGTCAAAATGCTTGGTAACAAACATAGTCCTATTAATCATGCAGAAATATTAGCAATTAAACAATGCACCGAATTATATCCTAACCTACAGTGGGACACACTAACATTATACTCAACAGGTGAACCTTGCTGCATGTGCGCTGCCGCATGTTGCTGGGTCAATCTCAAAGAAGTTGTTTATGCAACAGGAATACCATTAATGGTTGAATTATGGGGAATTGAGGGTCCATTGCGTGCAAGCGATATTATGAATAATTATCCCAAAAGACCTAAATTAACTGCGGGGGTTTGCGAAGAAATATCTAACATGATGTTTAAAGAATGTAAGGATAGTTTTTTTGAATTAGTAGCTGAAAAAAGCTGGAAATAATTATTATTTATATAGGACTTCATCATGAGTTATCCAAATCAAATCAATTACAACTCGTGTTCTGGTATTTGCGGATTAATATTATTAGAACGATAAATCATATGTTGCACTATATAATGATTGGTGATTTCTTTTCTGAAATGCATATAGTCAGTTCCTTTTTTCCAAAAACCTCCCCATATCCAACCATAATGAGTAAACGCATTGAATGCAATACGACCAGGCTGAATCATTCCCATCATGGGTACATCCCGATTCAAATATGGGCTACCTTCTATTGGCCATGCGTGCTTTGTCATAAAATCATTGTAAGGATTCACTAACGGATTAATATCAATAGCAATGCCATAGCTATGTGATGACCATTCCGATGGATTATCTTGTGCAGGACGGCAATAAAACCCAAGTGTGTCGTTATGTTTCGCATATTCACCATCTGGATAAATATCGTATGGCTTCATTTCATATATCGGGAAATGATGGTTGTAAAGTATTTTAAATATACTTACAACTTCAGTTGCAACTTGTTTATGAACAATTAAAATGCCTATATGCGGTTTTTGATCATATCCCCAATAAGATAATTTTAAATAAGCCAATTGATTGAGCTCAACGGGACAACCAGGATTCCATGAATGGCCTATCATTTTTTGTTGCCACGACTGAGGGATAGCACTTATAGTGCCAGAAAATTCACTTTGTGCTATTGTTAAAGAACTATGAAATGTTATGACTAATAGTAAAATCAATCTCATCAAAATTGTCATTGTGCAGGGCCTTTAGAAAAATTGTTTTTGTAAACAATGCAGTAACATACATTATAAAATATGTATACTAATATAATCAACAATGAAAAATGGCCAAAAATAGACTCAAGCAAAGCTCTGGTGTTACAATAGAGATATGCATAAGAAAATCCCTAAAAATCAAACCTTTTATCTTGGTGCAGTGAAGCTAATCCAAGAAATCTGCCAACCTTTAAAAAGCAAGGGGTTGGTTCATTTTACTCATGTTATATTTATTCTCTATTTCATCAAGTGAACGGATCGCTTTTCCGGAAGTAGGAGCATATGCCGAAAAACGTAATTGACGTTCACGCAACATCGTTTTCCAATATTGTATATTTTCTTCAAAAGTTAAAATTTGGATAATACCATCTAAAATCACTTGACGCTGTTGCATAGGCAACCATAAGGTCATAGATGCTTTTGGGTTTCCATGTAACTCATATACTTTTCTTGTTCCTTTTTGCGTAAAAAATAAAACACCTTCTGGGGAAATCTCTCTAATAGCTACTATTCTGCTGTGAGGAATACCTTCTTTTGTGGCTGTTGCTAATACTACACGATCAGGATTCATAGAACCCAATGCTTTTTCTTTACTTAACCATTCATTCATTTTTGAAATTGGAGTCATTTTACATTCCTATCTTCTTTGCGAACTCTTCATCCAAAAATCCCTTATCTACATCTGAATAATAAACAATAAAAACACAGTTAAATTTTTTCATGAATTTAACAAACCTCTAGAGGTTATACTTGGTAAAAGTATAACATAAAATTACATATTCCAATAAACTACATTCGTTTTAGCATAAGGTAATATTGCCCTATCCCACTTACATAGCATTTCAGATAATTCTAATTTTCTGATTTCACATAGACACTCTACGAATTTTATTGAGAATCATTTTTATTCCCTATTTTTTTTATAGTTAATACCCTTAGAAAAATATCATAGCCAATGGTGATGAAATAATATCTCCTAAAATAATTGCGACAATAAAACTGATCCATAGTTTCTTTCCAGTCAAGCCAGAAGATTCTTTTAGAGCATAAAAATAAGTCGTTAACTGCCATGCCGCACACAATATTACAACAAAACTGAATGCGACCATCGATAATGAAGAATGTATAGGAAAACCCTTAGTAATATCAATTTCCATAAAAGCTGGATTAACAACGCGAATGATACTAATAAATACAACTAAAACTAAAAATGGAAATCGTGACAAAGCAACTGTTCCAAAAAAATCAATTAATCTTACTTGTCTCTGTTTAAATATTTTAGCGGTAATTATAAAGAGAATTGATAAAATTATCCACGATACAAAATTTTGATACATTCCCCATGAAAAATTAATTGGCACAGCTGGATTTTTAACAGTAGATGCATTAAGAACTGCTAATATTCCAGGAAAATATACTTTTGCTATGACTCCAAGATAGCTCATACAACATATTACAAGTATTCCAGCAAATAATGCATACCAACCTGCAATTTTTTGAAATGGATTTATTGCAAGTGTAAATAATCTGGAAATACATGGTTTCCTTTTATCTAAAGCGGTAGATAATAGCTGAAAATCATTTTCAGTAATTTTTCCTTCTTTGAGCATGTTGCGTAATTTTTCATTTTCCGTATTCATCATTAACCTCATAATTTATGTAACATTTTGGCCGCATCTTTAGCAGATATTTTGCCCTGCTCAAGAAGTTTTAATATTTCCGTTTTTGACCCTTCTTTTTGGATTTGTAAGTTTTCAATATTTTCAATTAATGTGTTTAATCTATTCCTTAATGTGGGGTACGAGATACCTCGCTTCGCCGCCATATCTTTTAAGCTTCCTGAACATTTCACAAAATCTAAAATGAATTGCAAATCTTCTTCTGCAAATTTAAGTAATGCAGGAATATCGAATCTTCCTTCAAATGCAGTACCGCAATCCGCACACTCGATTCTAACAGCGTGTAGTTTTGCACTATCACAAGAAGGGCAATGTGTAATAATTTTGCTCATTTGAAGACTGACCTCCGTTATTTCTTACCTGAGTAATTTATAACATTAAAATTTAATAAATTCAATATATAATTTAATATTATTTAATATATATTTAAATAAATTTATATTATAGATTTATTTTGTAGCTATTTTGGTCTGTTTCACTTAAAATGCAGCAACATTATTATGAAAAACTCGTTGCGTATGACACACTGAAAAAAGTGCATTTACAGTGTTGACTCTATCGTTACGTAATACCTTATGGTGTGGTTTGTTCAGTTAGAGGAAATGATATGGCTTATACAGTAAATAAATTAGCAAAGCTTTCAGGAGTCAGCGTTCGGACGCTTCATTTTTATCACGAGATCGGATTATTAAAACCAGCTTATTGTGGAGATAATAATTATCGTTATTATGAAGAAGAGCAACTCTTGATGCTACAGCAAATTCTATTTTACCGTGAACTTGGATTTCCTCTAAATGATATACAGAGAATCTTGGACAGCGATGACTTCGATAAAATTGAAGCGTTGCAATCGCACAAACTTATTCTCGAAAATAATCTTGATCGTGCTCAAGCACTTATCAAGACCATTGACAAAACTATTTCACACTTGAGAGGTAAAACAAAAATGAAAGTTGATGAATTATATTATGGGTTTGATTCAGAAAAACAAAAACAATATGAACAGGATTTAATAGACAGCGGCAAAGTCTCTGAAATTGAAATGAATGAATATCGTGAAAGGTATCAAAAACTGAATAAAGAACAAAAAGAGGAATTACAAAAAAAATTCATTGCAGATGGCAAGCAAATTAACTTTGATTTAATTAGAGCTATCGATACAAAATTGCTTCCTTCTTCAGAGGAAGTTCAGAAAATAATGCGCAGACATCATGCCTGGGTAGGATGGAACCCGACAAGAGAAAAATATATTGGATTAAGTCAATTATATCAAACGCCTGAATTTAAGAAATTTTACGATACACATGATCTGAGATTATTAACATTTATTGTCGAAGCAATGCAAATATTTGCTGAACGCGAGTTGTCTTGAGCGCTAAGGGTCAGATCAATTGTGGTCTAGCCCAAGTAACAACGTTGCGATGCAGGATAACAACCCTATGTATGTTTAGAAATCTGTCATTTTTTAAATTCTATAACGTGTTGAAATTACTGGAGTTAAAAAATAAAGAACCGGGCTGAGATAACGTAAAATTACCCTATTGCATACACAAATAAATAATAGATATTCTGTTATAATAAAAAGAGCGATTTATTCAATCATTATTTGCTTATCTTTTAAAGTTAAATAATGTCGAGAGGAGTATGTAGTAATGTCTAAGAGCCGATCTGATCTTTCCAAAATGACATACCTAGAGTTTGATCAATATATGCGGTCAGGAAAAGGTGGTAAAGGCGAGCAAGCAGCACTTCTGCTAATTCATTATTTATCTGATGCGAAGAACCTAACTAACTCCGAAAAATGCTTATTACACTGGCACGCAGGTCAAGACTATGCAAAAGCCGGTAAAAACGATTTGGCAATACATCAGTTTAATCTTGCCAGCGAAGAGAAAGAAACAATGAGTAAGACATTTGGCCCAACCGCAAATGCCTATTACAAAGCAACTATTGCTTTTCTTAAAAAGGATAAAGAAACTATTGGAAAACATTTACAAGAAATTTTAGCAATCCCAATGAAAGACTATCCTCCACTTTCAAATCTTGTGCTTCTAGCAGGCCGTGTTCATGATATGTATGAGCATCCTGAATATACTTACGACCAAATCTTCGCAATGAATGCCTCCATGCCTCCTACTTCAGACAAAAAAAATTGGCATCTAATTAAAGCATCTGGAAAGCCAGGAGAAGATCCTATTCAAGCATATCGGGATATTTTAGAAAAAGACTTGAAGGTTGCTGGTGCAGCATTATCCTCCCACTCGCTATTTCATAAAGAGACAAAAGATAGCAAGAAAAAAACAAAGACAGAAGAAGTACCACATAAACGTAAAGATAAAGGCATTGATGTGTCCAACGATCAAATGGCTGATAGTGCTTTTGGCCAAAGCTCTAATACAGCGAGAAAGTTTCGAAAATAGATAAATGTTAGATTAACTACTAGGCTGGCACTCTCAACCCTAACAAAATACGTCTGTTGGGTATATAGCTGCAACTATTTTATATGGAATGGTCTTCTCATTTACAGTATAGTGTAATCTACAGTGTAATAAAAAAGTGAATCATGGCAACTGAACCGACAACAGAAAATGATAATCTGAATAAAGAAATTATCCAATGGGGTTGCGAATACCTCTTGTCTCATGGGTATACACTAAAAAACAACCTGCCGGAAAACGTGCAGAATACGCCTTGGTCTTATGTAATTCGCTTTGCGACATCTGATGACTATATTTATTTGAAACATACACCAGAATTGCTCGCATTAGAGGCTGGCATTATTCGGATTTTGCATGATCAATTTCAAATATCTGTTCCAGAAATTATTGCATATAATGCCGAATTAAATTGTTTTTTAATGAAAGACGCAGGTAGACCATTACGAGAAATTCTCAAACAGCAATTCGATGTAACTTTATTTTGCAAGGCTATTAATCAATTTACATCAATGCAATTGGCTGTTGCTGATCATATTAATATTTTTCTTGATATGGGTGTACCCGATTTTCGATTAGATAAGTTGCCTGATTTATATATGCAATTGCTTTCACAAAAAGAGATATTAATAGCGGATGGGCTATCAGAAAAGGAAGTTAGTGTATTAGAGAAACTGTTTCCTGTAGTTTCTAATTTATGTCAAAAATTATCTGATTACGCGATAAAACCTAGTATTGTCCAACCTGATTTTAATGACAATAACACACTCATAGCCAATGAATCGCGAGATATTACAATCATTGACTTGGGCGAAATAGTGATTTCACATCCATTTTTTTCATTGATAAATTGTTTACAACAAGCAAAAAAACATCATTCACTAACAGACGCAGATGATACGTATCTGCAGCTTATGGATGCTTGTCTTAAAAATTATATGGTTTTTGAGTCTAAAAATCGCCTATTAGATGCTCTTGCAATAGCACGCATATTATATTTTATTTATGGCGCATTAGTAAATTATCGATTGATGATTGCATGTGATAAAACGAGATTTACATCATCATTTCAAAGGCATGGAAGACCCGGTGTTCCTCTTAAAGAATTTATGACTGCATGTATAGCTAAACACCCGTCTAACTTTTATTAACCAAACATTATTTGTTTTTTTCCATTGCCGAAATTGTTTCATTGGAAAATACTTTTAGATTTGCACCCTGAAAATTTTTGGTATCGGGCAATAACAAATGGAAATCTCTAATTGTCTCTATACTTACCTTAGCGTCTTTTATTCTTAAATCATACACATGCC
>LSTE01000048.1 GCA_001644445.1 Gammaproteobacteria bacterium SCGC AG-212-F23 | reverse complement strand
GAAATTTTAACATTTTCCCTTCCGGATCAGGATGAGGATTATTTTTATCAAGAATCTCACTTAAAACGCCTTTGTATTCTGCTACAGCATCTTCCCATGTAACACTATGACTTGGGTCGGCGTTAGCATATCTCTCTTTAGCTATAGCTTTTTTCTGAAATAACCAACGCACACCAGCGCAAATATTTGCTGATGGATCCATTACTGTTGAATGAGAAAGATAAATAAAATGATCTCGCAACTCTTCTCTATTTGCATGAAGGATCTGCAAGGTCTCATCAGTAAGCTGCATCAGCCCTCGAGCAGGACCTATTTTCGGAGTATTTTTATGATTAATTATATCTGGATCAAAACCCGATTCACTTGCTATTAATGCTTTTACTAAATTGGGATCAATCAAATCTTTGGCATCAAAAACCTCATTCCAATATAGAACCCACCCACGAATTAATTCATCAAATTCGTCTGCTCTAGGATAGTTTACTAAAACATTAGCTTTTGGTGGACCTTGTAAATCTGAGAAATGCGCTTTAGCGATAATTTGCAATTCATCAAAAGATAATATATCTCTAATCTCCCTTTTGTTATTTCTTAATGGATTATTAGCACAATGTGCATGACGCGTGATGACTTCTCCATCGGGATGCTCTTTACTGGGTGGAATGTGTTCTTGATGCTCTTTCACATAATGTTTCCCAAGAGGGCATAATCGCCAACGTTGTATTTTTTCATCCTCTTGGATATCAAAAAGAACAATTTTGTCTTCTATTTCATTTTCCATATTAAGACCTCCATTTCAAAATACCGATAAATGCTAAGCAGGCACTTTTATCTTTTTATCATGGCATTTACCCAAAAAATAAGACACACAACCTTTCATTGTTTTCATCTTTTCAAATGTCCAATAATAAGTTCGCATTTTCTTACCATCAGTTACAGAATCTTTATAAAAAAAGTAAGTCCCTTCCAAGCAAATATAATGTTGACCTCGCATTATCCTTTGATACTCGTTAAGTGTTTTTATACTAGATGAAACAGCCGAATTACGGCGATTACCATAGAGATGCGCACCAGAACTTGTATAAACTGTAATTGTTAATTCAGCATCATTCTCATCAAGATTAAAAGAAGAGTAACCAATATCATTGAGACTAATTCTGACTTGCTCTCGTGGAAAACATTGCCAATATAGAAAAAAATGTTTCCCGCTAGGAAATTCCGTTGGAGGAAAAACTCCATCTAATTTGCTATCCAAATCTCTTCCATTTAAAATGCCATAATCATCCGTCAATACAGTATATGGATATTTTTGTTTTAAATCTGTTGTAAGAGCACACACAGAAGACGCAAATAAAAACACCATCAGTATTAAATATATTTTTTTCCTCATAGTCTATTTTCTCTATTTTCTCTATTTTTCTTTTTCAACTGAATCCGAATGATCAAATAATTCGTCTACGCATTTTATTTTATGCGTTTTTCGTTTATCTACATTTTCCATTGCCCTTAGAGTTTCTTTATTGGGTATTTTTACTGTATATACCACACCTTTTGCGTTAGAGATTGCTTTTGCTTTAATTACCTTACAATCCTGAGTTACTTCTCTATGGCCTAATGATTCAGAAAGCATCATAATTACTAATGTATTTAAACTTACACCCTCGTCTCTCGCCCTATTAACAAGACGCAAGTGAATAGACTTCGGAACACGTTGAACCCACTTACCACTCTGATTTTCTAATTCACCTGGACTAGGTATAGCTCTATGCATTTCTTTTGCTGCTTCCATCCAAACACGCATAGCATCTTTGCCATTTTCGATAGCTTCTTCAAATGTTTCCCCATCTGACATACAACCTGGAAGATCAGGATATTCAATTAAAAATCCACCGCCTTCTTTTTTTGAAAGATGCCTTATAGTGAATGGATATTCAGAAAATTTAATATTACTCATACTCCCTCCTCTTTTAATGCATCAATTAATGATAGAAATTTTTTCACATATACCGGCTTTATAGGACGATGGGCTGGCACCGTTAAAATTTCAATCCATCTAGAATGGGTGAATGACACATGACTCCCCTTTCCTCTGCGCACGGCAATTCCAAAACGAGCCGCTACGATCTCAAGATCAGCTAGTTGCCAATCCCGTGGATTATTCCGCATTTTTTCTATTGTTTTATCTATTTTGGTCATATATTATATAGTACTACATACAGTACTAAAGTCAAGCGAACAAGCTGAATATGTTAGACTTGCATTTAGGCGGCTCTTTTGGGGGCTTATTTAAAAATTGAATAAAATAATGCTAATTTAAACAATAGGATATACCGTTAATGCGAGTGACACCCTCCCGTTTTTTATAAAACAACTTAATGAGGACTACTCTCGCCAAATCATTACTACAAATCTAACTTCTTTATTGTACTCAGCGGCAAGAATAATCGCTTATCATTCTCGGAAAACGCTATAAATCCATATTTTTTATAAAAAGCTACCGCCCTCTCATCTTTTGCATCTACAATAACAGCAACAATACCAATCTGATAAGCAACAGTTAGACTACGTTTAAGTGCGTCCATTAACAAATAAAGACCTATATTCTCACCTTGCAGTTTTTTATCTCTTGCCAACCTTCCTAATAAAATGCCTGGTAAAGTAGGATAACGCGGCAACTTTTTCACTAGCTCATCAGGAAGTTCACCAGGAAATATTCCAATGGATGAAAGTGTATAAAATCCTAAAACTTGTTCAGAATCTTGCGATGTTAAAACATATACCCCTGCAACATTTTTTTTTGAATCCTGGCTTGCTCGAGTCTTTAAATATTGGTTTAAAGCATCAACTCCACAATCAAAATTATCTTTCTTATGCTTTTTTTCTAATGCTTCAATAACATATTGTCGAGCATGGGTCATTTAGAAATAACATCCTTCTTGTATTTTTTAGCTGCCTTCAATAGTTGCTTTGATGGACTAGGTGGATTCAACAATGCCTGAATAAAAACATCTCTATCTTGCATGGATAAACGCAACTGCTGATAATCCTCAATAAGACGAACTGCAGCCTCATAAGCAGAATTAATAACAAAATCCGTAAGTGTTTGGTCAGATAAATCTGCCGCACTCTTTAAGATATATTTTTTATCTGCGCTAATTCGTGCTTCTAGTCGATCTGTATTTGATGTACTGTTATGTGCTGGCTGCGCCATACTATTTACCTCAATTTGACTTCTATCTTCAGTATACGGCAAATTGACGTATTATCAATAAACAAAGCTAAAAATTTTGGGGCTCTTTATGAAGGACTTATTTAAAAGATAGACAAAATAATGTTAATTTAAACAATAAGATATACCGCTAGTATGGGCGTTACTCTCTCTGATGTGTTCTAAAGACTTCTGATATTAGTTAAAATAGCACTGTAACCCTATGTTTTTTATGCAATATTCCCGTTAAAAATCACCTTACACTTTACAAAATCAAGTGGAATCTGTATAATTTATAGACAATAGTATTATACAAAAACGAGGGAAATGAGGATGTCAGAAAGTTTTAGAAAACTTAGTGTGCCGTTGTTGTCTTCAACAGACACAGATGCGCAGCGGGTCACTTCTTCGGCAGCTAATATTCTTATCAGGCTCTACGATGATGATAAAGACTCTAAATCTAATCAATCGGAAAAATTGATTGAGACTCTACAACCAGATATTAAATTTCATTCTGCCGCAGAACTTACTACCTCTGTTCAATCTATCAATATAACAATATCAGATGCGTATCCTGCTGCTGATTGGAAGGAATTACCAATAGCATTAACTGAACAACCGATAGATAGCAATGATCATGAATCAAATTCTCATGCAAAAGCTAAATCACCTTATAAGGTTTTCATTGAAGGATTAAAAGAACAACAACGTCAAATTAAAATTGCTATCTCAATATTAAATTCCACAATACGCAAACAGAAAGCATTAAACTGGGGGATTCGATTATCCTTAATATCCATTATAGTTACTTCATTAATTCATATTATTTTTGAAGCCGTGCGAAGAAAACAAAGTAGTATAACAATGAATGAAACAAATTATACAGGGAAATGCGCCCCATACCCTACTTATCAATTTAATCCATATAATGTCTCTGGTTCTTGTCGATATATGTTACTCAGTGAAGCGTTTTATTGCAGCGAAAACACTTTTGGACTTGATCCAAGCAATCTAATTCCAGAAGCACTTCCATGCGCTATTAACGGGGGAAGAATTGTTGACTTCAGTTATCCTTGTTTACCAGTGATAAATGATTATTGTGATACTAAAACTATTTTCGGCACTACATTAAATTGGTTAAAAGAAATGATTATTACGCTTAGTCTTGGCGAGCTGCTACCTATATATTTCCTTATACGTTCATTTTGCAACCCATGTTCTGCTAGCCTATCCCAGGCAAGTCATCAAACAGTCAATCGAATTATTAATACCTATTTTGTTGAATGTATTCAGCAATATTCTGTTAGCTATGATTATTCACCCGCAATTAAACAATTAGAACGACATTGGCAAAGAATAGATAATAGAATTCAATTTCATCATTTAACTTTAACGAATGCAGAAAAATATCGTTATGCCATTCAACAAGCTATTCCATCTTTAACTGCAGGACAACCTTTTGCCGAACCTAAATTATTTGACATCATTTTCGATTATGCATTAGTTAGCGAAATTACAACTGCAAAAGAAATCGTTCGCCGTACGAAATTCTTTTTTGAAGCACAAGGACTGCGAAATAATAGTAGAGGATTTTCTTTTTTCAATCGCTTAAGAAGCGAGGAAATGAAATATTCAATAAAACCCCAAGGTTCCGATGAATCTCGACCCGTGAAAGAAGCTCATAAGAATGCATTGTTACAAAAAGAAAAACGAAACGGAAAAGCACACGATGCCAAGGCCGTTTTACAGAATATCTATGAATCCGCGGGATGGTGGGTAGCTCCGGCTAAAAAATAACAATAACAGCTCCGCAATCCCTATCAATGCGGGCATCACCCTTAAATGCTTTATAGACCATATCATTTCTTTGAAACAAAACCATTATCCTTAATATAAAATCGCAATAATCTCTTTGCCCAATGCTTCGTATAATCTACACCTATGCGAGGTCTTTTGACGATTGGTATTTTTTCGATAGACAAGTAATTTACCAAGCAATGCTTGTGCAACCGTTTCTGCATCGCGATCGTAAAATTCTCGTGGGAGTTTTTTCATATTTCTTCTCTTAAAATCCGATAGAAAAGACCATAGTCGTTTGTCAAAGTTAAGTTAATCATAATCCATTCATTCTAATGTCTCTAACGATAGCAACACTCTCTTTTTCACGATCACCCCATTTTCCAAAGCTTTGCATTGCTTTTTCAACTCGGTGATGATGTATATAATCCACAAGAGCAGCCTCCACAACTGCACTAAAATTCGCATCAAGCGCGCTTGCTTCCTTTACTACATTTTTTTTTGATAGAGACTGTCTTTTTGATAGTACTCATGGATAATCCTCTTTTACCTTACCTATAAGTAGTATAATATAGCAAAGCTGTTTTACAATATATTTTTTGCCTTTTACTGATGAGGAAAAAATGTTCTTGAAGACTGCTTTTAAAAGCAGAAAGATTATGAAAAGCCATCAAAGGAGAACAAAAAAATGAAGCCACATAAACAGAAATTAAATGCTGAAGAAAAAGCTATTTTAACTGCTTTTGAATCAGGCAAATTGAAAAGCATTCCAAAACTTGAACGCGAAAAAAAACGTATTCAAAATATTGCCAAAGCCCACGGGATTAAGAATCGTCGCATTAGCTTGCGCATGACCGATTGGGATTTTATAAAAATTCAGGAAGAAGCCTTAAAAGATGGCTTACCCTACCAAAGCTTATTATCTAGCATTATTCACAAGTATTTAACAGGCCAGCTCAGTGAGCGTCATCGCTAAATAGGAGTGTATAATGGATTGTTTTATGGAATGTTAATGCGGTGTCGCTTTCTTAAAGGATGTATGATCCAAACTCATCGTAGTCAATGTTGTCGCTACTCCTGTTGCAGTAGTAGCTGTTGAAGCAGCACTCTTAAGATGCGCATCAAAAAATTTCAAATCCCTTGATCTAGTAAAATTGATTAATGGGACAGATGTTTGATCAGTTCTCATTAAATGAGAATCAAAAGAATATAGATCTCCAACTATATTTACAAGAGGCAACCCACTCTCACGAAAATCATTATCTTTATTAGCACGCACATATGCGATATAAAATGCCAATCTCAACCAATTAGCACGCAAACGACGCTCATTGTTAAACCTTTTCTCCATCTCTTCAACTATGTTTAATTTTTCATGGAAAGATGGACCTCCAAAATGATGCAAGACTTTATTTCCTTGTAAGATCATATGCATTTTTTCTCTTGTAGGCTCAAGACAAACAGAATCAGAAACGAGATTGGTATAAAATCGGATATGCTCTAGTATGCGATTTTGTTGTAATATGCTAAACCAAAAAGAAAATTCATTGCTATTGACATCAATCGCATCACCCGCACCTCCAAGTGATAAAGAAACAATACTAGTATTACGGGTTAAGAATGTCTCTAGTCTCTTATCTTTCCAAAAATCCTTTTTATTACTCACACCAAGAGAAAGAGAACGAATTGTGTTATTAACTGCTAATCCTTCATATAATTTACCTAATGATTCTTCAGAAAAGTTAGATGATACATCAATAACAAGATTCATTAATCGACATTTTTCATGCATTAGCGCCTTAGAAAAAGATTCCATGCCGTTCAAAGCCACAGACGATTTGTTATAACTCGCCCTCTTATTAGCAAAGTATATTAATGAATGCAAAGATCCTCTCGCAATCGCCGCATGCAAACTAGGTTCAGAAAGAAAATCAACATTCTCTGGAGAATAGACTGTTACTGTTGATAATCCTGAGTTATCTTCAATCACTTTTGCTAAAGAAGAATAAGGATTATCATCTTTATTATCTATTTGAAAATCTAATCTCATTACAAGCTGTGTGATAACAGGACTTTGCGCCAATATTGAATAAAGCATTTTTCTTTCCCTAGAAATAACACCAGATAAATCTAATTCAGATAACTGGGAAGCTGCATTCATTAGTGAGGCTTGCAGAAAATGCAATGTATTTTCTGAAAAATTCGTATAAAGACATAAAGAATTCATCTGAATATTAAATAAATTTGGCAAGGTTTCGCCAGAACAATCACTTGAATTTACATCTTTTTGTCTATTTACAGAAGCAGCAGAAATAATGGCTTTATTTACCTTAATCGATGATAAAAAATTGCGCCATAAAAATATATCTTTAGAATCAAATAAATACAATCTAAAATCAGATAGGATTAAAGAAGATTTATTCTTACACATTTCAGTTAATTTTTCGCTAAGAAAATCATTTCTTCTAGGAAACAGTATTTGTAAAATTTTATCCGGCGATGAGCTCTCTTGAAGAAACGCAAAACATTTCTCTATGGCATATTGTAAATTTTTATCGATTTCTTTATCCAGAAAAGACATTGAAATATTAAGCCTTTTTATTTGTGTTTCGTTTGAAAGCTTACTCTGCAGTAGTTGATCTATCGCATTTCTGTCGCTTATTTTACATTCACCCAGTTGGGTGGACGTCTCTCCATACATGGTCATAGTAATTTTCGAGAGTCTTAGTTGACAACTACCATCCTTTTTTACCACCAAATCAATCACAATTTGATCCTTCTTTTTTAAAGTTGCTAATGGTGTCGAAACTGTGTTTGCTAACGCTGCACTATGACTAGTTGACATATTCTTATAACCTGTTTTTATCCACGAAAATAGAATTTTTATTATATGCTAGGAAACCTTAAGGAACCATTAAGAAACCTACAATACTCCACAAGAAAACCCCTTTCTAAGGGTTAAAAAATTGCATTATTCTATATAATGTTTTATAATAAATACCAATATGTAGCGAGAATATTCATCATGCCATCCCCTGATCACAAAGCTGTAGCGCAAACTCTCTATGAAATATTAGGCATCGAGAAATCAGCAACTCTTGATGACATAAAAAAATCCTATCGAAAAGAAGCTTTACAACATCATCCCGATCGAAATCCAGGGAACGAAGAAAAAGCTAACGAGAAAATGAAAGATCTTCAAAGAGCATATGAAATTCTATCTAATCCCGAAAAAAGAAAACGCTACGATGAAAACCCATTAGCAGAAGATCTTGATGCGCCTACACAATCGGCTTCAGCGGCAAGTTACCATTCATATAAAACTTATGCAGATGATGAGTTATTTAATTCTCTATTCAATAATATTAGAGCCGCGGGAAAGGCCTGGGAACAAGCAAGGAATAACGCACAAGAGCAACAAAAAAAATCTAAAAATTCAGGGCCCGATTCACTTGATGACATCTATATTTATTGTTTAAAACCTTTTCATGCGCCTCTAGATAATAAATTTGATATAGAATCTGAGAATACACTTAATCTAATGGTTAAATCGTTAAATTTTTATCTGACCAAAGAAACTTATGAAACATATTTACATACGCTTGGAAAAGATTTTATTGCATTTAAAAAATTTGAAGAAGCCATTGAATTTTCTGCCAGACAAGCACCAAACTTGGTTAATCACAAAGGCTGTGGTTTATTAATAAGAGTCAAACACGAACCAAACGATATACATG
The DNA here is from genome assembly GCA_001644445.1 of Gammaproteobacteria bacterium SCGC AG-212-F23. Lineage (GTDB taxonomy): Bacteria > Pseudomonadota > Gammaproteobacteria > DSM-16500 > DSM-16500 > SCGC-AG-212-F23. The sequence goes on along the minus strand of LSTE01000048.1, from coordinate 9,300 downwards.
TGGTGGAAGATAATTTAGTCTGGAGCAAAAGCAACCCTGTTACTATTTCTGACATTCTATGGACAAAAGCATATGGAAAAATTGATCCTATGCTAAATCCTAAATTTTCACAGCGCACTTATCAAGCGCTAACAGATAAAGATAAAAAACAACAGCCAGCCGTCACCATTATACATTCTTCAAACCGCCCAACAATAAATTTGCAACAAAGACTTCTTGATCTCATTGAAACGTGCCAATCACAAATTACGCAAAAATTAGATCAAGCAGTTATTCTACCTAACTTGCAAAAATTACAAAGATCAGTAGACCCAAAAGTACAACCTCTTGTTGAGTATGCGATAACTCGCTTAAAAGAAGGCAAAACTCTCAATCCATTAGCTTACTCTATGAAAGACAAAATCAACGCTGCTTTAAAAGTCATTCAAATTTATGCTAACCATGGGAAAGTGAATCTCCAAAATGACTTTACCCCAAAAGAAATTAAAATTCTTACCGAAAAAAACTCCGAGCTTGCCAAAAAACTCGAAGCTTTCACTAGATCTTTAACATCGACTTCAGCTACGAAAAAATAATAAATAACAAAACCGCTATGGACGTTAGTTTTCTAACTCGATTCTTTTGATCATGCTTCCATTTCTTTAGGATGAGATTTTTCTCAAGCAATAATGGATTGAGTTTCGCAAAAGAAACTCAATCTATGTCACTAGCAGGAAATAATCCCGGCATCCAGCGACTAGCAAGAGTGGCGGGAAATACCAATTTTAGCGGTGATTTAGACGAGTCAGAAGTCAGGATTCCCTTCTCTATTAATGCAGCGATCAGTCTGCGAGTATGGCGTTCTCCCACATTAAGTATACTGGACATTTCATTTCTTGACACTTCACCACGATATAAAATAGCTTCAAGAATTTGAATAGATTGCGGCGGTATTTTTCCTAACTGAATTTCTTCTTTCGCCCATAATAAAATCCGTGTGCGCAAAAGATCAGGTTGCATCAAATTTTCCATAAACCGGATTTGATCAATACATGTTTCCAGAAAAAACCGCGTAAAACTGACAAGCGCTTCTTCGCTTAAATTTCCTCGCCCATCCAAATCATTTCTACGCGGCAAATCACAATTAGCAAGATGCGCTTTATAGGTCGCTACATTACGCGCAAGACCACGTGCAATAGACCATATTCCACCAGTATCTAATACATCGAGTAATGTTGCATGAGACATTAATCGTGCAACACGACCATTACCATCCAAAAAAGGATGAATCCACAAGAAGCGATGATGCGCAGCTGCCAAAGCAAGTATTGTTTCTACTTTCCCTAGCTGACTATAAGCAGATTCAAAACGTGAAAGAAAATTGGGAAGCGCTTTTGGACTTACTGCAATGTGTTGACCTACGATAACATCATTCTGCCGTAATTCGCCTGGAAGCACGCGCATTTTTTCTTTGGTATCTGGATTTTCTACCCATAATAAATCATCCGGTAATAAACTGCAAAAACGACGGTGAATTTCACAAAGCACACTGGAAGAAAATACGTTTTTTTTAATACTGCCGCGATCAATCCATTGTTGTACCGTAATATGTGCTCTTGCTTCTAATTGTAAATCACGTTTTCTGGGATCAGTACTGTAGTTATTCTGCAATGCTCGTTCGATTGCAATAGGATGCGTATCATGTCCTTCAATCAAATTACTGTAATAGCAATTCATTGCCCGTACCATCTCTGCCAAAGACGATTGTATCGCGAGTGGCAAGCTGCGTCTAAATCCTGCTGATTTAGCTATTAATTCAGCAGCTAGATCTGTTAATTCCTTTCTATGAGGCGAACCTTCTGAAAGTAACAGGGGCTCCATGGCAGATAGGGTTTCAGACCCTGGTACCGCTTGGGAAATGTCCGATTTTATGTCCGATTTTTTATTTCTCATCTTATTGATTATATGACTATTTATTTGAAAATTCAACGTTTATGCCCTGAATAATGTCCGCATTAATGTCCGGTTGGGCAAAATGTATAAAAATGCTGCAAAAATACCATGGCGGAAAAGAAACACTACCTATACCTAGGAGTAGATAACTGATAAAATTCTCAGCAAATTTCAATCTAAGGACATTGTATGAAAACAGTAGATACGCTTATCCACGCGCGTTGGCTGATTACTTGTGAAGAAGAAAATAAAATATTGGAAAATCATTCGTTAGTAGTTAATGATAAAAAAATCATGGCCATTCTCCCCACTCATGAAGCACAAAAAAATTATACTGCAACTCACACAGAAAACTTTCCGGGACATGCGATTATGCCAGGATTGATTAATGCGCATACTCATCTGGCGATGAATTATTTTCGCGGACTTGCTGACGATTTGGCATTAATGGATTGGTTAAATAATCATATCTGGCCAGCAGAAAAAAAATGGGTGAGCCATGAATTTGTTTATGATGCTTCGCTCTTTGCCATGGCTGAAATGATTCGCAGCGGTACTACTTGTTTTAATGATATGTATTTTTTTCCTATTGCGACGGCAGAGGCAGTAGATATTGCCGGCATGCGAGCACATATTGGCATGACCGTTATTGATTTTCCAACAGCATGGGCTACTACTAGCGAAGAATATTTTGCTTTGGGCATGGAATTTTTTGAAAAATATAAAAATCACGATTTAGTAAAAGCGACTCTCGCACCTCACGCCCCCTATACCGTATGCGATAAAAATTTATTGACTGTCAAAGATATTGCAGAGAAATATGATCTTAAAATTAATTTACATTTGCATGAAACGCGTGATGAAATTGCACAATCATTGACGCAATATAAAATGCGCCCTATTCAACGCTTACAACAATTAGGGTTAATGACATCAAGGTTGATTGCTATTCATATGACTGATATTAATGAAGAAGATTTAGCGATTGTGGCTGCAAGTCATGTCAGTGTAGTCAATTGCCCCGAGTCTAACATGAAACTAGCTAGTGGTATTTGTCCTGTGATTAAATTTAAAAATCATGGGATTAATATTGCTTTAGGTACCGATGGTGCAGCCAGCAATAATGACTTAAACATGATTGGTGAAATGCGTACAGCGGCTTTTTTAGCGAAACTCAGCAATGGCAATCCGGAAAGTTTACCTGCAAAAGAAATTTTAAAACATGCGACGTTGAATGGTGCGAAAGCCTTGGGGATTGATCATTTGACAGGTTCTTTGAGTCTAGGTAAATCTGCAGATATCATTGCTATACATTTAGATGAAATAGAAACGTTGCCAGTATATCATCCCGCCTCGCAAATTGTTTATGCAGCGGGAAGACATCAAGTTACTGATGTTTGGTGCAGAGGGAAACGGTTGTTGAAAAATCGGGAGTTGATGACGTTGGATGAAGCGGCATTAAAAGTTAAGGCGAGAGATTGGGCAAAAAAAATATTTGTAGTTTGATAAATCCCCCTTTGATCCCCCTTTTTCAGCAGTTCAGGATGACCCAACCTTTTCGCCCTCTAAAAAGGGAATCGCAACACCATGGCTTTTGGCATAATGAATAGGACCGCCGCGGAAAGGAGCAAATCCAGTGCCAAAGATCATACCGGCATCTAACAAATCACCGCTAGCAACAACACCTTCACGTAAACAAGCAAAAGATTCTTTGATCATGCATCCCACTAAACGATCAGAAATAGTTTCCAATGGTTTATCATAATGTGGCGCTGGAATTTTAACTTGCTTACCTTGTTTATATTGATAAAAACCTTGGCCAGATTTTTTCCCTAAATAACCTTTAGCGACCATATCTGCTAAACGCTTAGGCGTAGACGTTTTTAAATATTTCCCTAAATAATTAGCCACTGACAAGCAAACATCCAAACCAACTGTATCCGCTAAAGTGATAGGTCCCATAGGCATACCAAATGCCAACATTGCTTTATCAATCACAGTTGCAGGAATGCCCTCTTCTAACATCACCATGCTTTCTAATAAATACGGCATTAAAATACGATTTACTAAAAATCCAGGACTGCTTTTAACAGGCAAAGGTAAACGATCAATTTTACGCGCGAAAGCCAATGCTTTATCATACACAGCAGCATCGGTACGCTCACCCTTCACGACTTCTACTAACATCATTTTTGCAACAGGATTAAAAAAGTGAACCCCTACTAAACGGCCGGGGTTTTGCAAAACTTTATTAATATCATCAAGCAAAATACTAGACGTATTGGTCGCAAAGATTGCTTCTGGTTTTGCTTTCTCTTCTAATGATTTAAATAACGTTTGTTTAGCAGATAAATCTTCAAAAATAGCTTCAACAATGATATCAGCATGAAAAATACCATCACCTGCTACATCCGGCTGTAATCTATCCATCGCTTTCTGCACTAAATAATTTTCTTTTAATTTATCTTTAAATAATTGATAAGCACGTTTAATTGCTGGCGTGAGTAATTTTTCTTCTCGATCTTGTAAAGTGACTCGCATACCTTGCAATGCGCACCAAGCAGCAATATCCCCACCCATCGTTCCTGCGCCGACGACATGGATATGTTGCGGAGCAAATTGCACTTCTTTACCTAAACTTTTTAATTGATTTTGCAAATAAAATACACGCACTAAATTTTGGCATGTATCACTAAAAAATAATTTACCGCAACTTTTTGCTTCTGCTTGAAATGCACGATCATTCAGAACACCAACGTATTGCCAATTATCTAAAACAGCAAATGGTGCGGGATAATACAAAGGATTAGCTTTGTTGCGTAATTGCTTACGAATAAATGGCGCTAAAATAAAACGACCTAATGTTGAATTTGATAATGATTGTGTAATACTGGCTGCATGGGGTTTTGGTTTTGTTAAAACATACGATTTTGCAGCACGCGCCAAATGCCGCTTAGGCACTGTTACATCGACAAAACCCATTTTTTCAGCGGTTTTGCTACTAACCAACTGTCCAGCCATAATTAAACTTAACGCTTGCACACCGCCAATTAATCGCGGCAATCGCACTGAACCACCCCAACCGGGTTGAATGCCAAGCTTAACTTCAGGAAGGCCTAAACGTGTCTTAACACCTTCTTCAGCAATACGATAACGACAAGCCAATGCTAATTCCAAACCACCGCCTAAACAAAAACCATCAATCATTGCAACCGTCGGAATTTTTAATCCCGCTAACTTATTAAAAACCGCTTGGCCTTCAGTGACCATTGTAATTGCTTGTTCAATCGTTTTAAATTGCTTAAATTGCGAAACATCTGCACCTGCGATAAATCCTGTTTTTTTTGCCGAGGAAATAATGACACCAGAATATTCATTACTATTTTTTATTTGATCTAAAATAACAGAAAATTCTGTCATCACTTCTTGATTAATCGTATTGACATCCGCATCCTGTCTGTCGAATGCCAACCATAAAATATTATCGCTATCTTTATTTAAATGCCAATGCTTATACATAGTTACACCTCTGATACATTTTCGATTAACATAGCGCCACCTTGCCCGCCGCCGATACAAATTGTCGCCATGCCGCGTTTGGCTTTTTTGCGTTTTAAAATATTCACCAAGCGCAATACAATACGCGCACCGCTAGCGCCTACCGGATGACCCAATGCAATTGCACCGCCATCTACATTTAATTGATTAATATTTAATGTACCAAACGCTTTATTCAACCCTAAAAATTCGCGGCAATATTCATCACTCTGCCATGCAGCTATGCAACCCAGCACTGTCGCCGCAAATGCTTCATTGATTTCCCAAAAATCAATATCACTCAAACCCATTTTCTGACGCTGCAATAATTTTGTAGATGCATACACAGGGCCTAATCCCATTTCCGCAGGATCTACGCCTGCCCATTGCGTATCAATAATACGAGCAAGCACTGGCAATTTATATTTTTTAATCGCATCTTTATTGGCAAGCAATAACACCGCTGCGCCATCTGTTATTTGCGAACTATTTCCCGCCGTCACACTACCAAATTTTTTATCGAAATAAGGTTTTAACGCAGCTAATTTTTCTAATGTGGTATCGCGGCGCACACCATCATCTGCCACAAAACACTCTCCTTGATTAGAAAAAATAGGAACCACATCAGCAAAATAATGTTTATCCTGCGCCTCAATCACCTGCTGATGGCTACGCAAAGCAAATTCATCCATTTGTTCACGTGTAATACCAAAACGATAAGCAACAATTTCTGCTGTCTTCCCCATCGATAAATTCACGGTAGGATCACTAAGACCTTTCAGTAAAGCAATCACTGGTGCAAAAAAATAAGGTCGAAACTGCAGCATAACTTTTGCTTTGGCGCCCATTGTTTTTGCACTAGAGAAATTTCCAATCCAATTTGTCATGGCTTGATTAAATAATAAAGGTGCATGACTCATGGCTTCCGTACCACCCGCTAATACTAAATCATGACGACCTAGCATAATATCTTTGACTGCACTATCGATAGATTGCATACCTGATGCACAATTTCGCTGCACTGTCCATGCAGGCATGGCTTTACCACAACCTAAACGCAAAGCAACAATGCGTGCAATATTCGCTTCATCTGCACTAGGCATCACACAACCTAATATCACTTCACCCAAATCACTAGGTAAAAAAGGTTGCCTTGTTAATAATGCCCTACCCGCCATCACTGCAAGATCTGCCGCTGCAAACGGACCTGGTTTAGCACGCGCTTTTAAAAATGGCGTACGCGCACCATCAACAATATAAACATCCATACAATTTCCTTTTAATTAAGCTTCTATCTTACTAAAATCAAATGAAAACTCATTCACTTGAATAATATCTTTATGCAAACGATTAAACTCGCACAAAGTATTCGCTTCTTCTGCTGTTAACATACTTGCATGCACCGCAGATGCAACACGCTCATCAAAAGTAGTTGCCATATTGACATGTCCTTGACGTATTGCTTGTTGATATTTTTTCCAGATTGGTTCTATCACTTCTACTTGCGCCAATGCTGTTTGTAACTGATGAATAGGATCATGTTGATCTGGGCTAAGATAAAAATCATGAAGCACTTGTTGGCGAAAATCCGATGACGTAATCATATTTTTGACTAACTGATGATTCAACATATCACGCGGTTTATGATATGCAATTCCCCAAGGGAAAACAATAAAACGCAAAATTTTTCCCAACCAACGCGGCGGATAATTATCCAGTAATTCATCAATAGCAACTTGTATTTGATACAAACATTGCGTGACACACCAATGTACATATTGAATATCTGATTTTTCTTCACCATGATCATGAAAATATTTCAATACTGAGGAAGCTAAATAAAGTTGACTTAAAATATCTCCTAAACGCGCAGATACATGTTCTTTGCGTTTCAAATTACCACCCAAAAGAATCATACTGACATCTGACAAAAATGCGAGCGCCGAACTCATACGAGTCAACTGTCGATAATAACGCGCCAATGTGCCATGCACAGAAGAAAATAATAAAAATCCGCCTGTTAGACCTGAGCAAAGAGTACGAGAAAAATTTCTTAGCAAATAACCCATATGTGTCAATAGTAAGGTATCTATGCGTTGTAATTTTTCATTACCCTCAGGAAGTGATAATGCAGCAATTTCTTCTAAAATAAACGGATGACAACGCACAGCGCCCTGACCAAAAATAATTAAACTGCGCGTTAAAATATTAGCGCCCTCAACAGTAATACTCACAGGAATTGCAAGATAAGCATTAGCTAAATAATTTCTTGGCCCCATTTGGATACCATGACCACCTTCGACATCCATGGCTGCTGAAACAATTTTACGTGCCATTTCTGTCATATGATATTTTGCAATTGCAGATGCTGTGGAAGGACGCACTGCCATATCAACAGCACCTGCAGTAAAGGTGCGACAAGATTCTAATAAATAGGTATAACCTGCGACCGTGCTTAAGGCTTCTTCTACGCCTTCAAAATTAGCAATGGGTACATTAAATTGTTTACGCAAGCGCGCATAAGCGCCTGTCGATAAAAATGCGAGTTTGCCGCAAGTCGTACTCAATGCAGGCAAAGAAATAGAACGGCCTACTGCTAAACATTCCATTAACATTTTCCAACCTTGGCCACGACGAGAAACACCACCGATAATCCATTCAATTGGCACAAAAACATCTTTGCCTTGCGTAGGTCCATTCATAAAAGCAAGCATTAATGGTAAATGTCTACGACCAATTTCAACACCAGGATGATTCGTTGGCACTAAACAAAGCGTAATGCCTAAATCTTCTTCTTGACCTAGTAAATGATCGGGATCGTACAAACGAAATGCCAAACCTAAAACTGTTGCAACCGGTGCTAAGGTGATATAACGTTTGTCCCAGGTTAAACGCATGCCTAACACTTCTTTACCTTGATACATACCACGACAAACAATACCAAAATCCATAATAGCACCTGCATCACTTCCCGCTTCAGGCGCAGTTAAAGCAAAACAGGGAATTTCTTTACCGATTGCTAAACGTGGTAAATAATAATTTTTTTGTTCATCTGTGCCATAGTGCAATAATAATTCTGCGGGACCTAATGAATTAGGGACCATTGCAGTCACAGCTGCACTCACACTGCGCGAACCAATTTTGGAAATAATCGTAGAATGCGCCAACGCAGAAAAACCTAAGCCACCATACTCTTTGGGAATAATCATGCCGAAAAATTTTTCTGTCTTAAGATATTCCCAAACCTCTGCAGGAAGATTATGATCTTTTTGCATCACTTGCCAATCATCAATCATTTGACAAAGATGTTCGACTTGGTTTTTTAAAAAGTTTTCTTCTTCCGCGGATAATTGTGGTTTAGGCATGGCTAATAATTTTTGCCAATCGGGTTGGCCGGAAAATAAATCTCTTTCCCACCAAACATCACCGGCCTCAATAGCTTCACGTTCAGTGTCACTGATAGTGGGCAATGCATTGCCTAATTTATTGAGTAAGGGTTTAAGAAAATATTGTTGCCTGAGATCTTTTTTGTAAACAAATACAGCAGCAGCAATAAAAACTAACCAGAAAATTCCCAAGGCAACTGCACCCGCATTGCCAAAAATACTAACAGCAAGAAGCACAATACCAAAACCTACAGTCCACACAATAACAGGGGATTGAAAATAAACGAAAGCAAGCGCGGCCGCCAGCAGCACAAGAATGCTGATCATTGTTTCTCCTTAGAAAACTTCCGTGTATATATAAGTATTAGTATAGGGGAATGTACGCTTGAGTTAAAGATACTGAATGCTTAGTTCACGATATTTAGAATACAGCTCAAGCCGGTGA
>LSTE01000047.1 GCA_001644445.1 Gammaproteobacteria bacterium SCGC AG-212-F23 | reverse complement strand
CCGTATTGCGGCCTTATTAACAATAGTGATCAGTGCTGTGTTTATTTTATTAGCAGGAATTTGGTTATGGTGAAATCTCTTCAAAGTGCGACTGGCGGTTTAACCGATTGGTTGATACAGCGAGTTAGTGCGATAGTGATGGTTATCTATTCACTGGCGCTGCTAGTTTTTTTAGTTATGCATAGCGGATTTGGCTACGCTGAGTGGCATGATCTTTTCGCTAGTTTTACCATGAAGATTGGGACTTTGTTATTTGTGTTGGCATTGTTATGGCATGCCTGGATTGGCATTTGGACAGTATTAACTGATTATGTGAAATGCGCTGTACTTAATCTGTGCTTGCAAGTGTTTTTCGTGCTTGGGCTGGTTTCTTGTTTTTTTACAGCGTTTTTGGTTTTGTGGAGTATTTAATTTATGAGTTTGCCAACCCAATTATTTGATGCAGTGATTATCGGCGGTGGTGGAGCCGGGCTGCGTGCTTCTTTAGAATTAGCGCAATCGGGTTTAAATGTTGCGGTAATTTCGAAAGTTTTTCCTACGCGTTCACATACCGTATCTGCGCAAGGTGGTGTTAATGCAGCATTGGGTAACACGGATGGTTCTGATGATTGGCGCTGGCATATGTATGATACAGTCATGGGTTCTGATTTTTTAGGCGATCAAGATGCGATCGAATACATGTGTAAAAACGCGCCAGAAACCATTTACGAATTAGAACATATGGGTTTACCTTTCTCACGCTTGGATGATGGTAAAATTTATCAGCGCGCATTTGGTGGTCAAACACGTAATTACGGTGGCGAATTGGTGCATCGTACTTGTTGTGCAGCGGATAGAACAGGCCATGCTATGCTGCATACCCTTTACCAAAAAAATTTGGAAGCAAAAGCTAAATTTTTTAATGAATGGTTTGCTGTTGATCTTGTTAAAACGGCTTCTGGCGTTGCAGGTGTGATTGCCATGAGCATTGAAACAGGTGAAGTCGTTTTTCTAAAATCACGTGCAACTATTTTAGCGACGGGTGGCGCGGGACGTATTTTTCAATCTACAACGAATGCGCATATTAATACGGGTGATGGTTTTGGCATGGTATTGCGTGCAGGTTTGCCATTACAAGATATGGAATTTTGGCAATTTCATCCCACGGGAATTTACGGTGCAGGAACATTGATTACCGAAGGTAGTCGTGGTGAGGGCGGATATTTAGTGAATAAAGATGGCGAACGCTATATGGAACGTTATGCGCCGCATTTAAAAGATTTATCTTGCCGTGATGTGGTTTCTCGTTCTTCTATGATGGAAATTCGTGAAGGACGCGGTTGTGGTCCTAAAGGCGAATATGTTTTATTAAAACTAGATCACCTAGGTGCAGATGTGATTAATGCGCGATTGCCTGGTATTCGTGATTTATCCATGACGTTTGCAGGCGTTGATCCATTAAAAGATCCTATTCCTGTTGTTCCAACATGCCATTATTTAATGGGCGGTATTCCGACAAACATGCATGCACAAGTATTGGATCATAAAAATGGTCAAGACAGTATTGTTGAAGGTCTTTATGCAGCTGGCGAGTGTGCTTGTGTTTCTGTGCATGGTGCTAATCGTTTAGGTGCAAATTCTTTATTGGATATTGTTGTGTTTGGACGTGCAGCAGGATTGCATGTGCAACAAAGTGTGCGTGAAGGTTTAGGTTATCGCGAACCTTCTTTAGATGAAATTGATTATGCGATGACTCGTTTAAACCGCTGGAACAATAACGAAAAAGGCGAATCCGTTGAAGAAATTCGTTCTGCATTACAAAAAATCATGCAAGAAGATTATGGCGTATTCCGTACTGCAGAATATATGCAAAAAGGTTTCAAAAAATTAGAAGATTTACAGAAACGTTTGCAATATGCAGCGATTAAAGATAAAAGTCGTTGTTTCAACACTACACGTGTTGAAGCATTGGAATTAGATAATTTAATGGCAACAGCGATTGCAACAGCTTATCTTGCAAATGAGCGTACCGAAAGTCGTGGTGCTCATGCGCGCTTCGATTACCCAGAACGCGATGATCAACACTGGCTGAAGCACTCATTGTATTATCAAAGTGGACAAATTGCTTTTCGTCCTATTAACATGAAACCGCATGAAGTGAAGCCCATCGAACTTCAAGCCAGAGATCACTAGGAGGATTTGCTAATGCGTTTTTCCATTTATCGTTATAATCCTGAAACAGATAAAAAACCTTATATGCAAGATTTCGATGTAGACGTTGTCGCGAATGGCTGTACGATGGTGTTAGATGTTTTGCTTTATATTAAAAATCACATGGATGAAACACTGACATTAAGACGTTCTTGCCGTGAAGGGGTTTGTGGTTCAGACGGGATGAATATCAATGGCAAAAATGGCTTAGCTTGTGTGATGCATGTGGCAAAACTAAAAGAACCCGTGATTATACGTCCATTACCTGGATTGCCTGTGGTGCGTGATTTAGTAGTGGATATGACGCAGTTTTATCAACAATACGAAAAAGTAGAACCGTACTTGCAAAACAACCAACCTGTTCCCGCCAAAGAAAGATTACAATCTCCCGAAGAGCGTGCCAAATTAGATGGCTTATACGAATGTATTTTGTGCGGTTGTTGTTCTACGGCCTGTCCTTCGTACTGGTGGAACCCAGATAAATTTGTAGGGCCTGCAGGGTTGTTGCAGTCTTATCGTTTTATTGCAGATAGTCGTGATACAGCAACCAATGAGCGATTGGCAGATTTGGCGGATCCTTTCAGTGTATTTCGTTGCCGCGGCATCATGAATTGCACGGATGTTTGTCCAAAAGGATTAAATCCAACAAAAGCAATTAACAATATTAAAGACCTTATGGTTAAAGAATCGGTATAAAAACATGAAAGAATTAACTAGCATGGCAAAACAATTTCAAGATTCTTATCTATCAGGTGAAAATGACGCTTATCTTGAAAACCTTTACGAAACTTTTTTAAAAAATCCTAGTGAAATCTCGCCCGATTGGCAACAATACTTTAAACAAATGGGTGCATCACAAGCGATCTCGCATGCAGATGTGCGTCAATATTTCGCAGAACTTGCTAAACATCCTGTGCGTCATTCATTTTCTGCTGCACCTGATTTGCAACATATACATCAACAAGAAAAAATCATTGAATTAATTAATGCATATCGAAGCTTAGGTCATCTGCAAGCTAATATTGACCCATTAGGATTACGTAACGGTATTGATAACCCCATATTGGAGTTATCTTATTATGGTTTCACTGATGCAGATTTAAAAACCACATTTGATGTCGGTTCTTTTGTTGGGCTCAAAAAGAAATCTGCAACATTAAAAGAAATTTATGATGCATTACGCAATGCGTATTGCAGCACGCTTGCTATCGAATATACACATATCATGCAAGAGCAAGAGCTGACTTGGCTGCAACAACGTATAGAGAATGATTGGTTAAACTTCACGCCTAGCAAAGAAGAAAAACTTCGTCTCTTAGATCGTTTGATTGCCGCGGATGGTCTGGAGAAATATTTAGGTTTTAAATACGTAGGCCAAAAAAGATTTTCGTTGGAAGGCGGCGATAGTTTTATTCCTATGTTAGATACAATAGTAACCCGCGGCGCGGAGCTCGGTGTCAAGGAAATTATTTTAGGCATGGCGCATCGCGGTCGCTTAAATGTGTTGGTTAACGTTCTTGGTAAAGAACCTGCGACAATTTTTGCAGGTTTTGAGGGCAAAGGTATAGACGAATCCAGTTCAGGCGATGTTAAATATCATATGGGTTATTCTTCTGATGTGCAGACCCCATCAGGTGATATCCATTTGGCTTTGACATTCAATCCTTCACATCTTGAAATTGTTTCACCCGTAGTGCAGGGATCTGTGCGTTCACGTCAACGCAGACGACGTGATACTGAACATCAAAAAGTTATGCCTATCCAAATCCATGGTGACGCCGCATTCTCTGGTCAAGGTGTAGTGATGGAAACATTTAATATGTCACAAGCACGTTGGTTTACTGTAGGTGGTTCTATTCATGTGGTGATTAATAATCAAGTTGGTTTTACGATCAGTGATCCGCGCGATGCGCGCTCAGGGACTTATTGCACAGACGTTGCTAAAATGGTGCAAGCACCTATTTTACACGTGAATGCTAACGATCCTGAAGCAGTCCTTTTTGCTGCTAAGCTCGCAATTGATTATCGTAATGCCTTTAAAAAAGATATTGTGATTGATTTAGTATGTTATCGTCGTCACGGTCATAATGAGGCTGATGAGCCTTCAGCTACACAACCTATCATGTATAAGATTATTAAAACACTGCCTGCACCATGCACTTTGTATGCACAGAAGCTGGTGAAAGAAGGCTTGATTGACGATAAAACAGAGCATCAACTTGCTGAAGATTATAGAGCGCGATTAGATACCGGCAAAAGTCTCGTCACTCTTGCAAAAAAACCTTCTTATGAATTTGTCAATTCCTGGGAACCTTTCTTAAACCAACAGTGGACAGCAAAAGCAAAAACCGCAGTACCACTTAAAAAAATAAAAGCACTTGCAACAGCGATAGAACAATTACCTAAAGAATTTGTCTTCCAACCCCAAGTCAAAAAAATGTTGGAAGCTCGTGAAAAAATGACAACAGGCGAAGTGCCTATCAATTGGGGTTATGCCGAAATTATGGCGTATGCCACTTTATTAGATGAAGGTTATCCTATTCGTTTATGTGGCCAAGATGCTTGCCGTGGTACGTTTGCACATAGGCACGCTGTGTTACATGATCAAAATACTGATCAAGTGTATATTCCACTCAGTCATTTGAAACCCGATCAAGTACAAATAAATATTATTGATTCGCTATTGTCAGAAGAAGCTGTCATGGCGTTTGAATACGGATTTGCATCTGCTGAACCAAATAATTTAGTGATTTGGGAAGCACAATTCGGTGATTTTGCTAATGGTGCACAAGTTGTTATCGATCAATTCATTAGTTCAGGCGAACAAAAATGGGGAAGACTTTGCGGTTTAGTTTTATTTTTACCACATGGTTATGAGGGCCAAGGGCCAGAACATTCTTCTGCACGTTTAGAACGTTATTTACAATTGTGCGCACAACAAAATATGCAAGTTTGTGTACCTAGTACGCCCGCACAAACTTTTCATATGATACGCAGACAAATGATACGACCTTATCGCAAACCATTAATTGTGATGACACCTAAAAGTTTACTGCGCCATCCTTTGGCTGTGTCATCACTTGACGAATTAACTCAAGGCGAATTCCAATTAGTCATTCCGGAAATTGATACGATTGATACAAAAAAAGTGGATAGAGTGATTCTTTGCTGTGGCAAAGTTTACTATGATCTTTTGGAAAAACGTCGCGAACAAAAATTAAATAATATTGCTATTTTGCGTGTAGAGCAGTTATATCCATTCCCCACAGAACAGTTAACCGGAATTTTAGCAGGCTATGCTCATGCTAAAACAATAATCTGGTGTCAGGAAGAGCCTATGAATCAAGGTGCATGGTATAGTACCCAGCATCATCTTCTTGCTTGTCTTGCCAAAGAACAAAAACTTTTTTATGCCGGTCGCCAAGCTTCTGCCTCACCTGCTGTAGGTTATGCTTCAGTGCACGCAAAAGAACAAGCAAAGTTAGTCAATGATGCTTTGACCCAATCTTTTTCAACTCAAAAATAAAAGGAAATAGTGATGTCTATCGAAGTAAAAGTACCCATGTTGCCTGAGTCCATTGCAGATGCAACCGTTTCGACATGGCATAAAAAAGAAGGTGATTTTGTTTCGCGCGATGAAAATTTAGTCGACCTAGAAACAGATAAAGTCATGCTTGAAGTTCCGGCGCCATCTGATGGAATTTTAAAGCAAATTATTAAACCGAGTGGCCAAGTGGTGCAAGCCAATCAAGTCATTGCCATTGTTGAAGCAGGTGCTGCAAAACCTGTTGCTCAACAAGCACCGCAAGCTGCTGCAAAACCCGCCGCCCAACAAGCTCCACAAGCGGCTACAAAAACTGAAACTAAGACTACTACCGCAGCAGGCCCAGCTGCTCGTCGTGTTGCTGCTGAACATGATATTGATGTTTCTAAAGTGACAGGCACAGGTAAAGATGGCCGTATCACCAAAGAAAATGTGATGTCTGCGATGGGTGTTACAAGCGGTATGCGTCCAGAACAACGCGTACCGATGACACGTATTCGTGTGCGTATCGCGGAACGTTTAATGGAAGTGACGCAAACAACAGCCATGTTAACAACGTTCAACGAAATTAATTTACAACAAGTCATGGATTTACGTCAACGTTACAAAGACAAATTCGAAAAAGTACATAACACGCGTTTAGGTTTTATGTCTTTTTTTGTTAAAGCTTCAGTTGAAGCATTAAAACGTTTTCCAGTAGTCAATGCATCTATTGACGGTACTGATATTGTTTATCACGGTTATTTTGATATTGGTGTTGCAGTTTCCACAGAGCGCGGACTCGTGGTGCCAGTGTTACGTAATGCTGATCAAATGAGTATGGCAGAGATTGAAATAAAAATTGCAGAATATGCTAACCGTGCTCGCGCAGGAAAATTAACTTTGGAAGAAATGCAAGGCGGAACATTTACCATTACCAATGGTGGTGTGTTTGGTTCATTGTTATCAACGCCAATTTTAAATTCGCCGCAAAGCGCAATTTTAGGTATGCACAAGATTGATCAACGTCCTATTGTGGAAAATGGTCAAATTGTCATACGTCCTATGATGTATGTCGCGATGTCTTATGATCATCGCATCATTGACGGTAAGGATTCCGTCACGTTTTTGGTAGCCATTAAGGAATTGTTAGAAGACCCAACACGTTTGTTGTTGGAAGTGTAAAATTATTCGGACTTTAAAAAATGAACTTACATGAGTATCAAGCTAAACAATTATTGCGACAATATGGTCTTCCTTGTTCCAAAGGGGAAGTGGCACGTAATGTAGATGAAGCGTTGGGTATTGCAGCACGCTTAGGCACATCGCGCTGGGTAGTGAAAGCACAAGTGCATGCCGGTGGACGTGGTAAAGCAGGCGGTGTAAAATTGGTTTCCAAAAAAGAAGAGATCACTGAGTTTGTTAAAAATCTTTTAGGAAAAAATTTAGTAACCTATCAAACGACAGCGGAAGGCCAACCAGTTAACCAAATTTTAGTTGAAGAACCATGCGATATTGCTAAAGAGTTATATCTAGGCGCGGTAATAGACAGAGCAACACAACGCGTTACTTTCATGGCATCGACAGAAGGCGGCGTAGAAATTGAAAAAGTAGCGCACGATACACCTGAAAAAATTCTCACAATCACAGTGGATCCACTGGTAGGTGTGCAACCATTCCAAGCGCGTCAACTAAGTTTTGCGTTAGGATTAAAAGGCGATCAAATTAAACAGTTCACTAAATTGTTATTAGGTTTAGGCAAAATGTTTGAAGAAAAAGATTTAAGTCTTTTAGAGATCAATCCACTGGTAATCACCAAAGATGGTGATCTCATTTGTTTAGATGGCAAAATCAACATTGATGATAATGCACTGTATCGCCAACCTGAGATACGTGAAATGCGTGATACTACACAAGAGGATGAGCGTGAAAATCGCGCGCGTGATTGGGAATTAAATTATATTGCGTTAGATGGCAATATTGGTTGCATGGTGAATGGCGCAGGTCTTGCGATGGCAACAATGGATTTAGTTAAACTCAACGGTGGTAATCCCGCAAACTTTTTAGATGTAGGCGGTGGCGCTACTCAAGAACGTGTGACTGAAGCATTTAAAATTATTTTGTCAGACAAAAATGTGAAAGCCATTCTCGTTAATATTTTTGGTGGCATCGTACGTTGTGATTTAATTGCCGATGGCATTATTGGTGCGGTAGCGGAGGTAGGAACTAAGTTACCTGTTGTTGTGCGTCTTGAAGGCAACAACGCAGAACTCGGTGCCAAAAAACTCGCTTCCAGTGGTTTAAATATTATTGCAGCAGAAAGTTTTACTGATGCTGCTAAAAAAGTCGTTAAAGCAGCAGGTGCATAACAATGAGTATTTTAATTAACAAAAACACAAAAGTTATTTGTCAAGGTTTTACAGGTAAACAAGGCACTTTTCATTCCGAACAAGCCATTGCTTACGGAACAAAAATGGTAGGCGGTGTGACACCTGAGAAAGGTGGTCAAACCCATTTGGGGTTACCGGTATTTAATACAGTGAAAGATGCATACAAAGCAACAAAAGCAGATGCATCTGTTATTTACGTACCAGCACCTTATTGTATGGATTCAATTATTGAAGCAGTAGAGGCGGGTATTAAATTAATTATCTGTATCACCGAAGGTATTCCAACCCTAGACATGCTCAAAGTGAAAATGTTTATGGCGCAATATCCAGAAACTCGTTTAATTGGTCCCAATTGTCCAGGTGTTATTACACCAGGTCAATGCAAGATTGGTATTATGCCAGGTCATATTCATTTACCAGGAAAAGTAGGTATTGTTTCTCGTTCTGGTACACTAACTTATGAAGCAGTGAAACAAACAACTGATTTAGGTTTAGGTCAAAGTACTTGCGTTGGTATTGGTGGTGATCCTATTCCAGGCACTAATTTTATTGATGTATTAGCGCTTTTCGAAAAAGATCCAGAGACTGAAGCTATTATCATGGTAGGTGAGATTGGTGGTACAGCAGAAGATGAAGCAGCTGAATACATCAAAAAACACGTAAAAAAACCAGTGGTTTCTTACATCGCCGGTGTAACAGCTCCTCCAGGTAAACGCATGGGCCACGCAGGCGCAATTATTTCAGGTGGTAAAGGAACTGCCGCTGAAAAATTTGCCGTACTCAAAGCCGCTGGTGTGCACATCGTTAAATCACCGGCGGAAATGGGCAGCATGGTCCAGCATGTTTTGCAAACCGTAAAAGCGTAGTGTAGGAGTTTATGCTAGATCCCAAATTAATCCGTGCAGATTTGCAAGGTGTTGCAGAGCAATTGAAGAAGCGCGGTTTCACGCTAGATGTCGCGCGTCTTTCTGCTTTAGAGGACCAGCGTAAACAATTGCAATCGCGGTTACAGGATTTACAAAATGAACGTAATACGCATTCTAAAACCGTAGGTCAAGCAAAAGTGAAAGGCGAAAATGTAGAACCGCTTTTATTACAAGTCAAAGAACTGGGTGATGAATTAAAAGCGACAGAAACCAAGTTTGAACAAGTGCAAACAGAGTTGAATGATGAATTATTGCGTGTTCCGAATATTCCACATCATTCAGTGCCTTTTGGTAAAAGCGAAGCGGATAATACAGTGATCCGCAGTTGGGGAACACCGACTACATTTTCTTTTAAAGCGAAAGACCATGTTGATATTGGTGCGAAACTAGGAATGGATTTTACTGTTGCAGCAAAAATAGCCGGTGCACGTTTTACCGTATTGAAAGGCCCATTGGCTAGATTGCAACGTGCATTGATTCAATTCATGTTAGATTTGCACACGCGCGTTCATGGCTATCAAGAAGTCTACGTGCCTTATATTGTGAATACGGAATCACTTTATGGCACGGGCCAGTTACCTAAATTTAAAGAAGATTTATTTTCTTTAAATGATGACAGAGGTTTCTTTTTAATTTCTACTTCAGAAATTCCTGTCACCAATATGGTGCGTGATGAAATTATTGATGCTGAGACATTACCGTTGAAATACACTTGTTATTCTTCTTGTTTTCGTAGTGAAGCAGGATCATATGGTAAAGATACGCGCGGCATGATCCGTAATCATCAATTTGAAAAAGTAGAGTTAGTTCAAATAGTGCATCCTGAAAAATCTTACGAAGTACTGGAAGAGTTAACTCAACATGCAGAAATAATTTTACAAAAACTAGAATTGCCTTATCGCGTCGTGGCATTGTGTACGGCAGACATTGGTTTTTCTGCAGCAAAAACTTATGATTTAGAAGTTTGGTTGCCTGGGCAAAATGCTTATCGAGAAATTTCTTCTTGCAGTAATTTCGAATCTTTTCAGGCAAGACGCATGCAAGCCCGTTTCCGCAATCCAGAAACCGGCAAACCCGAATTAGTCCATACTTTAAACGGCTCTGGTCTCGCCGTAGGCCGCACATTAGTCGCCATTTTAGAGAATTATCAAGATGAAAAGGGTAGAGTTAAGATACCAAAAATTTTACAGCCATATATGGATGGATTAGAGACAATATGAGGATTTTAAAAATGCAAACCCAAAAAAATATTCTTATAATATTATTTATAAGTGCTATAGCGCTCATCCTTAACGCCTGCGCCACTTCCCTAGATCCCGCAGAAGCTTTCAAAAATGAAACCGCCCAACAAATTTTCCAAAACGGTGAGAAAGAATTGCGCGATAAAAATTACGAAAAAGCTTCAAAACGTTTCGAAGCCCTAGACGTACAATACCCTTATGGCAGAAATACGGTAATAGCCCAACTCCATATTATTTATGCTTATTACAAAATGAATGATTATGCCTCCGCTGAATCCGCAGCTGATCGTTTCATTCACGCGCATCCCGCCGATCCACATGTGGATTATGCCTATTATATGCGGGGTTTATCAAACTATTATCAAAACATGGGATTCTTTGAGCGTTTATTTGCAACAGATTTAGCAACACGCGACCTCACCCAAATTAAAAAATCTTTCAATGACTTCGCTACTTTAGTTAATGTACATCCGCAAAGTCGTTATGCGCCTTCTGCCTATCAGTATATGATTTATTTAAGAGATGTATTAGCAGATCACGAGCTTGAAGTCGCAAACTATTATTATAGTCATGAAGCTTATGTCGCTGCTGCCAATCGTGCCACCATGATAGTTCGCTACTACCAAGGCTCCCCAAGCGTTCCCGCGGCTTTAGCTATCATGGTAAAATCCTACCAGCAGTTGCATTTAACCAAACTAGCAGAAGATACCCAACGAATAATCAACTACAATTACGGAAGTAACGGAAGTACGCATTAGCTCAGATTAGCAGTCCCTTCTCCCCTTGCGGGAGAACCCCCGCTAGAAGCACGCGGGGGCGGCGGGTGCCCGCAGGGCGGATGAGGGGTAAATCAAAAGGAGACTAAACCTTGCCAAAAGCCTACCACACCATCACCCAATGGGACCACTGGTTGACTAGTTTTCTAGGCCAACAACTTTTACAAGCAGAAGAACGCTATCTTTCCGAACATATAAAGTCTTTCAACGGTAGTCACGCTATACTGATAGGTTCACCACAACAAGAAAATTTATTAAAAACCACAACCATCCAGCATAAAACATTATTTAGCCCTATGTTTCACAAACACAATTTAATGCCTTACATAGAAACTGATTTCAAAGAATTACCCTTGTTTTCCGGTAGTGTAGATCTTGCTATCCTTCCGCACGTACTGGAGTTTGTCGACAATCCACATAAAATTCTTACCGAAGTTTGTCGTGTGATAAAACCCACAGGCCATATCGTTATTTTAAATTTTAATCCTGCAAGTCTTTGGGGATTAAAAAAATTATTAATCCAAGAAAAAAAAATCCCATGGACTGGAAGTTTTCTTCCCGCAGTAACCATTAAAAATTGGCTAACTGTTTTAGATTTTCAATTAGAAAAACAAAATAGTTTTTTATTTCAACCGCCGGTCAAAGAATCTTTGTTTCCAAAATTTCAATTCATGGAATCAATAGGAAGAAATATCTTTAAATCCTTTGGCGGTGTGTATGCAATGATTGCACGAGCCGATGTCACACCATTAACACCGATAAAATTACACTGGAAGCAAGAATTACCTAACAGGCAAATTTTTCCTGCTGGATTACCAAGACCTACCACCAGGAATACACCATGAAAAAAGTATTTATTTATACCGATGGCGCATGCCGCGGCAATCCAGGCCCAGGCGGGTGGGGCGTGTTATTGCGTTATGGTGATCATGAAAAAACACTTTCCGGCGCAGAAACCATGACAACAAACAACCGCATGGAATTAATGGCAGCCATTCAAGCTTTGCAATCCTTACGTGAATCTTGCGATATAGAATTATATACCGATTCACAATATGTACAAAAAGGCATAAGCGAATGGATACACAACTGGAAAAAACGTCACTGGAAGACCACTGACAAAAAACCAGTAAAAAATGCTGATCTGTGGCAATTATTAGATACCGAAATACAACGCCATCAAGTAAAATGGTTCTGGGTAAAAGGCCACAACGGCCATCCTGAAAACGAACGCGCAGATCAATTAGCCAATGAAGCGATTGATGGTTTAAAAAGATGAAAAGCGTTATTTGGATAAATCCCCCTTTTTCAAAGGGGGAAGTTCTGTGTCATCCCGAGCGTAGCGAGGGATCTCCTGCTTAAGCAGGAGATCCTTCACCGCAAAAAACGCGGTTCAGGATGACACGAATTTTCCCCCTTTGAAAAAGGGGGATTTTTAAACAGAGGAATTATTAAACCATGCGTCAAATTATTTTAGATACCGAAACCACCGGCCTAGACCCCAAAGACGGCCACCGCATCATTGAAATCGGCTGCATAGAATTAATCAACCGCAAATTCACCAACAATCGCTATCATCAATACATCAATCCCGAACGAGAAATTGAACAAGAAGCAATGAACGTTCACGGTATTACAAATGAATTCTTAAAAGATAAACCTACGTTTGCCAACATCGCTGATGATTTTATGAATTTCATTCAAGGCGCTGAACTTATCATTCACAACGCACCTTTCGATACAGGATTTATTAATCACGAATTAAAAAATCATGCCAAGCAATGGAAGTCCATCACCCAATATTGTCATATCATAGATACATTAGTCTTGGCCAGACAATTACACGTAGGTCAACGCAATAGTTTAGATGCACTCTGTAAACGCTACAGCATAGACAATTCCAAACGCGATTACCATGGCGCGCTGTTAGACGCCCACTTACTCGCCCAGGTTTATCTTGCCATGACTGGCGGCCAAGCTAGTCTTTTCGATGATCTTCCTGACGATGAAACCACTACAACCACCACAACCACTATTACTGATGCAACTGTCCCACAAACTACCCGTCAACGTAAACTCGTAGTAATACATGCAGATGAAAAAGAATTGCAAGCCCATCATACTTATTTGCAACAAAGCGTAGAAGCTTCCACCAAGTAAATTCCGTCACCAACCATATTATTGTGTAGGGATTTTTCCTTGCCCCCGCGAGGCGTCTTCCCGCGGGCAAGTCCCCGGGATTCAGAATTTACTCGTCACAAAGATTGCATATAGCACATGGACTTTATTGATATGATTTTGCATAAGACATCATTATATGCTAGGCTAATGCACAGATAAAATTGCACAAATGAGGATAACTATGAAATGGGTGCCCACTGCAACAACTTTACCGCTGGATACATTAAATACATTGAAAGAGGGCATAGCTGATGGTGCATGGCACGTTTTAAGTTATAAAAATACTGAATTAAAACCAGGTGAACCCAGTGCTCTTGCATTTGATGAAAAAAATTATATAATTATTTTCCACCTACAAGCTCCTGACCTCAAAATTGCTAATCAGACATTCAGTATATTACATAGTATGATTGCCAAAATTTTCGCTAAGACTCAATTATTTATGCGTAATCAGATACAATACCAATTAGAATGTCAGAGTCGCAAATTTAAGGCTATTATCATATTAGCATGTGAAGCTGATTTTTATCTGGCAATACGAGCACTTGCTGAAAAAGAAGTTTTACCAGATGAATTAAAAAATATCAATAAAATTAATGTTAATGATAAATATAGCGCGCACATATATTTTGCTATTGAAGCATTCAAAGAAAAAACAAGCGCCAACAACTCTCATACAGCTGTTGAGGCAGTGCCTAACGATTTTAAAACAATTGCCGCAGTGGCAACAACATCAACCATTGCTTCTGCAATAGTGTCACCCACACCAATAAAAGCACAGCAACAGCAATCAGTCATGTGTTGGCAATTTAGTTCTGCATATGAATTCAGTTTAGAATATGGGGATGATCGTACTCGTGATAGTAAAGAAATTTTATCAACTTTTGAAGCGATACTTACTGCAAGCGAAGCAAAAATTGATAGCGAATTAGAATATGCTATGTTGTGTTATAAAAATGCTAGCAATGATATTAATGAGCCCAAATTTTTACAGATAAATAATTGTTCTAAAGAAGGTACTTCTATCGTGCTATGGGCCCCAAAGAATTGGATTCTTGAAAAGAGAGCACAGTTAGAAACTGCATATGCACAGTGCTTAGGTAAAAAAATACGCCCGTTTGAGTGCACCGAGGATTATCCTGTTGTAGCTGAAAATGAAATCGGCTTTCCACCGGGAAATGATTCTTTCACCGTGCTTTTACATAAAACCGAATTTTTTACGGCATTAAATACGCTTGTGCAGAAAGGGTTTTTGCCTACGGATTTAAAAACAATAGTTGATCTACCTAGTTTTAACAAAAAATTCATAACCTCGTTGGTAAAAGACATCGGAACTTTACAAGTTGAAACTAATCGGAGTGTAAATGCTATTGCGACCCATCCTAACGGCTTTACTATGCAATTAGCCAAAGACGCTAAGACAGCTGCAACATCCGCATCTACTAGCGTTTCTTCTACAACATCAACTACATGCAAGACACCATCGGGTTCACCAATAACCCCAACTAGGAGTTTAGGTGATTAATCTCGACTTCCCCCAAACGCGCCTAGCAAGATTAATAAATTTTGGAACAAAACTAAAATATCTAAATACAAAGAAATCGTTGCCATAATATAATTAGTTTCGCCATTATGAATAATGCGGCTAGTGTCATACATAATCAACATACTGGAAATAAATACGAGTAGGGCAGAAATAGTTAATTGCAACGCCGGCATTTTTAAGAAAATATTCGCAAGTGCAGCTACAATGCAAACGATTAAACCAATCATTAACATTTTTCCCAAATGGCTTAACTCTTTTTTTGTAGTTAATGCATAAGCAGAACATGCAAAAAAAGTTAAACCCGTACCGCCTAGCGCAGTTAATACTAAATGCGCCCCATTTTTATAACCATGAATAAAATGATTGAGAAACGGCCCCATGGAATAACCCATAAAACCAGTGAAAGCAAAAATTGCTAAAATACCCCAAGCACTATTACGCAATGCTGTTGTTACAAACAATAAACCAATACCAAAGATAAGACTAAATAATGCGGATGTTCCATAGGTTGCTCCAGAGATGACAGCATAAGCGGCTGTTGCAGCACTGAATAACAAGGTTAGGCTCAGCAATAAATACGTATTTCTTAATACAGAATGATAACTGAGAACTGAATCTTGTTTGCGTATTAGGGTTTGATTCGACTGCATGATTTAAGATCTCCGTTAGAAATAGAAGTTGTTTATTTGTAGGACAATTCTATACGATATGACGAGCAGCTGCAAGTTATCGATGACCCTTCCCATTCATGGCAAATAACGTTAATATACCCCCAATCAAAACGATTTTCCGGAGAGATGGCTGAGCGGTTTAAAGCGGCGGTCTTGAAAACCGTTGAGTCCTTTCGGGCTCCGGGGGTTCGAATCCCTCTCTCTCCGCCAAACAATAAATTCGCGAATGTTTGTTAGGAGTGCGCCAGTGATTACCATTCTTTTGGTCGATGATCATGAATTAATCCGGTTAGGAATCAAGCGCCTCTTGCACGATGTAACAGGCATCAAAGTAATAGGCGAAGCAGCGAGTGGTGAAGATGCTATTCGTCTGGTGAAAGAACTCAATCCACAAGTGGTGTTAATGGACGTGCAAATGCCAGGCATTGGTGGCTTGGAAGCAACACGCAAGATGTCACGTCATTATCCCAATGTAAAAATTCTTGCAATTACCGTTTGCGATGAAGAACCTTACCCTTCGCGTTTATTACAAGCGGGTGCCGCAGGTTATATTACAAAAGATTGTGGTGCTGAAGAAATGATACGCGCTATTAATGTTGTCGCTACCGGCCAACGTTATATTAGTGCCGAAGTGGCGCAACAATTGGCATTAAAACGTTTTACCATGACGCACGCATCACCGATTGAAGTTCTGTCTGAACGTGAACTACAAATCATGACTATGATTACCAAGGGCGAAAAAGCGCAAGATATTTCAGATAAATTGCATTTGAGTCCAAAAACAGTTAACAGTTATCGATACCGAATTTTTGAAAAATTAAACGTAGAAAATGATGTAGAGTTGACCTTGTTAGCGATGCGGTTGGGATTGGTTGAAGGCTATAAAGAAGATAAAGGCGAATCAGATGATTGATAAATTCCCCTTTCAATATACGTTGTCCTGCAAATAGAACGTCGTCCCGCGGACAAGTCCCCGGGATCCAGTGTCATCCCGAGCGTAGCGAGGGATCTCCTGCTTACAGAGAGATCACACGCGTAGCTCGGGATGACACAATAGTACGCTCTGGGTCCCGCGGACAAGCCGCGGGACGACGTATGTTAAATGTATTATGCAACCGCGCCTTTTGAGAAAGGGGACTTTTAAAAAGAGGTAAGCTTTGGCTTCTAATTTCAACGTAAAAGCATTTCTTGCAAGTCTCACCCACGCCCCAGGCATTTATCAAATGCTAGATGAACATCGCAAAATCATTTACGTAGGCAAAGCCCGCGATCTTAAAAAAAGAGTTTCTAGTTATTTTTCCGGAAAAACACAAGATATTAAAACCCAAGCTTTACTCAAACATGTTAAAGACATTGATATCACAGTAACTCACACAGAGAACGATGCGTTATTATTAGAATGTAATTTAATTAAAAAACACAAACCCCACTATAATGTATTGTTCAGAGATGATAAATCTTACCCTTATATTATCATTACTAATGAGCATCCTTATCCACGCATTGATTTTTACCGTGGCGCACGTAAAAAAGATGGTCTGTATTTCGGACCATTCCCTCATACAACTGCAGTACGAGAAACGATACACATAATTCAAAAATTATTTGGCATACGCACTTGTAGCGATAATTTTTTTTCTGGTCGCACACGGGCGTGTTTGCATCACCAAATTGGTTTATGTTCGGGTTCATGCGCAGGTTTGATCGATAAAAACGAGTATATGGCAGATGTTAAACACGCTATTCTTTTTTTGCAGGGAAAAAATGATGAAATCATCCGTGAGTTACAAAATCAAATGCAACAAGCAGCTAGTGCTCGTTCATTTGAATTGGCTGCAAGATTACGTGACCAAATAACACGTCTGCGAGAAATCCAACAAAAACAGTATATCAGTTCCGATCATGGTAACGCTGATGTCATCGGATATGCTTATACTGCGGGTGTTGCTTGTATTCAATTGCTGAGCATTCGTGAGGGGAGAGTATTGGGTAGTCGTGCTTATTTTCCGATGGTTCCTGCGAATGCATCTCTGCAGGAAATTTTATCTTCGTTTATTACGCAACATTATTTGGTAAACTTGCAGGATAATCAAGCTATTCCTAAGGAAATTATTTTTGATGTGTCTTTGCAAGACGAAGCGATGATTGCTGATACGTTAAGCGAACAAGCAAAACATAAAGTCATGTTATTACATAAAGTAAGAACTGAGCGAAAAAAATGGTTAGACATGGCCATGCTTAGCGCACAACAATCCATAGCAACACAGTTATTAAATAAAGTGCATACGCAAGAACGTTTTCAGGCATTACAAGCTGTTCTACATTTAAAAAAATTACCTACACGCATAGAATGTTTTGACATTAGTCATACATTGGGCGAAGAAACAGTAGCTTCTTGTGTCGTATTTAACTCGCAAGGTCCTGTTAAAAATGATTATCGACGTTTTAATATTAACGGTATTACACCGGGTGATGATCCTGCTGCGATATATCAAGCCGTGCAGCGTCGATATCAGCGAAAAGAAGAATCAAAAGAGCCACGCTCAAAAAGCGATTTATCAAAATCTTATCCAGATATTATTTTAATTGACGGTGGCGTTGCGCAACTTAATGCAGCAGAAAATGCATTACAACCATTGCTCCGCGACTTGTCTATAAG